>CAYLJK010000372.1:0-1250 GCA_964383975.1 uncultured Gemmatimonadales bacterium
GTGCGCCCCGGGGAGTACCGTCCCGCACGCGATGAGCCGCCGGGCAACCAGCTCGCGGACCAACGCGGACGCCGCTTCGGCCGACGGGGCCGTGGTGACGGCCATCAGCCAGGGAACCTGCGATGCGTTAAGGTCCAATGTGCCAAGCGGTTGCGAGCGGACTCCCAAGATGCGGTGCGCGGCGGGGGGCCGCAAGAGGCGGGGGGGCGTTACGTTAGGGCCGTGCGACCCCGCACGCTGGTTTCCCTGCGCCGCTTGGCCCGCGCCGCCGCGCGCGCGGTGGCCCGCTCGCCGCTCAGCATCGTCTTCGATGAGCGATACCAGACGGCATTGCCCGGCGTCCCGATGGACCCCGGCCGCGGCGCGCAGGTCCTGGCCTTTCTGCTGGACCGTGGGCTGGTGCGGCGCCGGGACGTGCACCATCCCATCCCGCCGTCGCTGCGCCACGTACTGCGGACGCACGACGAGCGGTACCTGGACTCGCTCCAGGACCCGGCCGTCCTCTCCGCCATCATCGGCACGCCGGTCCACGACGACCAGGTGCGGGCCATCCTCGACCTGCAACGCCTGGTGGCGGGGGGCACCATCCAGGCCACCAGGCTGGCCCTGGCGCGGCGGCGCCCGGCGGTGCACCTGGGCGGCGGCCTGCATCACGCCGGCCCGGACCGCGGGATGGGGTTCTGTGCCTTCAACGACATCGCGATCGCGATCCGCCGGCTCCGGGCGAAGGGCTACCGCCGGCCGATGCTCGTCGTGGACCTCGACCTGCACCACGGCAACGGCACGCGCGCCGTTTTCGCCTCGGACCCGACGGTGCACACCCTGAGTATCCACAACCAGGACTGGGACGACGTGCCGGCCGTGGCCTCGACGGACATCGCCCTCGGCTCGGGCGTGACCGACGCGGCGTACCTGGACGTGCTCCGTAGTGCGCTGCCGCCCCTGCTCGCCGGCCACCGGCCCGGGCTGGTCGTGTACGTCGCGGGTGCGGACCCGGCGGCGGACGACACGATGGGCGACTGGCGGATCAGCGCGGCCGCCATGCTGGAGCGCGACCGCTTCGTGGTGGAGCAGACACGCACGCTCGCACCGAGAGCCGCCCTCGTGGTCGTGCTGGGAGGTGGGTACGGCCACGGTGCGTGGCGCTACACCGCGCGCTTCTTGTCGTGGCTTGCGTCGGGACGCGCGCTCGATCCGCCGGACGACATGGAGCTGACCCTGCGCCGCTTCCGCGGCGAGGTGCGGCGGAC
>CAYLJK010000372.1:1260-2764 GCA_964383975.1 uncultured Gemmatimonadales bacterium
GCGGACCGATCGCGCGCTGGCCGCGGTCCGGGCCCGGGAGAGCGACGAGTGGCGCATCAGCGTCGAGGACCTGTTCGGCCCCGAGCCCGGCGTGCCGCGCGAGACCCGCATCCTCGGCCGCTACACGCCGCAGGGCTTCGAGCTGCTCCTCGAACGCGTCGGGGTGCTGCATCATCTGCGCACCCTCGGCTACCCGTCGCCGGTGCTGGACGTGGACTTCGGCTCCGGCCTCGGCCAGACGGTACGGGTGTTCGGGGAACCGGAGCGCCGGCACCTGCTCATCGAAGTGCGCCTGCGCCGCGACCGGCGGCTCGTCCCCGGCGCGGACGTCGTCTTCGTCGAGTGGCTGCTGCTCCAGAACCCGCGCGCCCGGTTCTCGGAGCGCCTCCCGCCGCTCCCCGGGCAGCAGCATCCGGGACTCGGCCTGCTCGGCGTCATCGTCGGACTGCTGGTGCTGATCGCGGAGCAGGCGGGGATCGACGGCGTCGTGAACGTACCCTCGCACTACTTCGTCGCGGCTGTCGGGCGGAAGCACCTGCGGTTCCTCGACCCGGTGGCCCAGGCGCGCTTCGACACCCTCAGCAGCCTGTTCGCCGGGCTCCCGCTCGCCGAGGCCGAGCGCCTGCTCGACGGTCGGGTGGTGGACGAAGCATCCGGCCGCATCGTGCGCTGGGAGCCAGCACCCATGGTGATCCCGGTCAGCGCCCGCCTGCGCCAGCAGGTGGACGGCGTGGCGTACCTTGCGGCGCGGCGCGCGGCGCGGTCGCGGCTTCGCTACAGGGTGCTGGGACGGGACACGGGGGGAGGGAGGGAGGACGTAACCGCGGGAGCGTAGCCATGCCCGTGCCCTCCCGCCCTCCCGCTCATCCGCGTTCCCGCCGATCTTGATCGCCGTCCCGAGGCCCGAGGCCGCCATGCTCCACCGCCGAGTCGTCGTGCTCGCCGCACTCCTCCTCCCCGGCCTCGGGTTCGCGCAGGGGCTTCCCGCCGGGCGCGCCGACCGGCTGGGCTTCGCGCCAGAGCGGCTGGCGCGGCTCGACTCGGTGCTTCGCGCCGCCGTGGACGAGGGGCGCGTGGCCGGCGTCGTGGCCATCGTGGCGCGCCAGGGGAGGGTCGTGCACACGACGGCGGCCGGATGGGCGGATCGCGAGGCGGCGAGACGGATGGCGCCGGACGCCCTCTTCCGGATCGCGTCGCAGTCGAAGGCGGTCACCAGCGTCGCGGCACTCATGCTGGTGGAGGAAGGGCGGCTGCGACTCGGCGATCCCGTGACGCGCTGGATGCCGGGCCTCGGTACGGCGGGGGTCGCCGGCGCGCTGGACAGCGGACGCACGCGCGCTCAGTTGCGCCGCTCCATCACCATCCGCGACCTCCTCACACACACGGCAGGCCTCTCATACGGGACGGAGCCGTACGTCGCCGAGCCGTACCGTGCGGCGGGGCTCGGCCCGGCGGCCGGCTATGGGTGGTACCTCGCCGACAAGGACGAGGATGTGTGCACCAC
>CAYLJK010000373.1:0-2752 GCA_964383975.1 uncultured Gemmatimonadales bacterium
CTCGCTCCCTGCTCCCTGGTCCCCGCTCCCCGCCCCCCGCCCCTCGCTCTTCGACCTCCCCGCCGCCGACACCGCCGCCACCGCCAGTCCCGCCGCGAGCAGCCCCGGCGCCACGGCCGCCCAGAAAACGCCCCGCACCGACAGCCCCGCCGCCAGCAGCCCGGTCGCGACGAGCGGACCGAGGATCGCCCCCGCGTGGTCCGCGGACCGGTGCACGCCGAACGCGCGCCCGCGGTTCGCCTCGTCCACGACGTCGGCGATCATGACGTCGCGCGGCGCCGAGCGCACGCCCTTGCCGATCCGGTCCAGGGCGCGCAGGGTCACCACGTGCCACGCCGCGCCGGCCGCGGCGATGAGCGGCCGCACCAGCGCGGCGACGCCGTACCCCGCGACCACGAGTGGCCCCCGCAGCCGCGGCCGCTCGGCGAGGTAGCCGCTCGCCAGCTTGAACGCCGCCGAGACGGCCTCCGCGACGCCATCCAGCACTCCCAGCGCCAGCGCCCCGCCTCCGAGCGTGCGCGTCACGAAGGCGGGGAGCAGCGGGTAGATCATTTCGGAAGCGAGGTCGTTCGTGAGGGATGTCCCGCCGAACCACCACACCGCCCTGGGCAACCTCTCACCCATCACTCAGCCCCCATCACCCCTCACGCACCACCCACCACCGATCACGCCTCATCCAGTCCCATCCCCCATCGCATCAGCGCCACCGGCAAGCCGCCGTAGGACAGCACCTCATCGTGGAAGCGCCGCATGGAGAAGCCGGCGCCCGCCCTGCGGGCGCAGCCCTCCCGCAGCCGCTGCAGCTCGCGCCGCCCCACCTCGTAGCAGAGCTGGTAGGCCGGCGCCCCGCAGTACCGCCGGACCTCCGCCTCCGCGACATCGCGCGAGACGCCGAGCGTCCTGGTCAGGTAGCGCACCGCCTTCGCCACCGTCATTCCCATGGTGTGCAGGCGCACGTCGAGCACCACGCGCGCCGCTCGCCACAGCAGGTGCAGGCGCTGGAAGAACCGCTCCTCGGGCCGCTCGAGGAAGCCCTCGGCGGCCATCAGCTCCTCGCAGTAGAGCGCCCAGCCTTCGACCGTGAGTGCCGACCCGATGACGCGCCGCACCGGCGAGGGCTGCGCCTGCGCGGCCAGGAACTGGAGATGGTGGCCGGGATAGCCCTCGTGGAGCGCGGTGCAGGCGATCTCGTGCACGCAGTGCTCCGTCGCCTCGGCGGTCGCCGGCACCGTCACATAGAACCACCCGGTGCGTGCCGTGGCGAAGGGTCCCGGGGGGTCGTACGCGGCGAACGGGATGACGGGCGCCATGAACCTCGGGGTGCGCACCACCTCCAGGGGCCCGTCGGGGACCGTCATCAGGCCGCGCTCCTCGACGAATCGGCGCGCGCGCGCCATCGCTCCCGCGTACCGCGCCACCAGCTCCGCCGACGCCGGCCGCTCCTGCCGCAGCCGGTCGGCGAGCGCGCGCCACGGCACGCCCGGCGCCATCGCCTCCGCCGCCTCGGCCAGCTCCCGCTCCAGCGCCGCCACGCGCTGTTCGCCGTAGCGGAGCAGCTCCGGCGCGGTCTCCCGCAGGGCGTGCTCGTAGTGGAGCCGGAAATCGAACGCCTCGCGGCCGATGGCGAAATCGCCGTCCGATCGCTGCGCGAGCTCGCCGGCCAGGAACGCGACGAAGTCGTCATACGCTGCCCGAGCGGCGATGAGCCCCTGCTCGAGGTCCTCCATGACGCTGCGCGGCAGCATCGCCGCGAAGGCCGGGATCGCCTCGCGCAGCAGCGTGCGTCCGCCTTCCGCCACGGCAATCGCCGTCTCGGTGAAGACGGGAGCGGGGCGCAGCAGCGTCGCCCGCGCGTCGTCCAGGAACCGCGGCACCTCCCGCAGCCGGCCGGCGAGCGCGCGCCCGCGCACCGCGGCGTCCTGGTCGTGGCGCACCAGGAGGCCGTGGAGCCCTGTCAACAGGTGGGTGACGTGGAACTCCGGGTTCGCCTCGTGGGGCCGTTCCTTCTCGAACCGTGCGATGCTGGCCCGCAGGTCGTCGAGCAGAGCGGTGCGATCCACCTCCTCGGCGAGGTCGTCCACGTCGGCCTGCTCGAGGGCCCCGCTCATCGCCTTCATCGCCGCGAGGGACGCTTTCACGTCGGGTCGCGCGAAGCGACCCAGCCGCGCGTCGTACGGCGCGCCGACGCCCGCCGCGGTCGCCGCGACCGGGTCCAGTTGCCAGCGCAGGTCAAGCGTCGAGCGGACGAGCTCGCGGTAGGACGCGATCACGGCGGGAGTTTGCGGCGCTTGCGGGGCATCGTCAAGCACGATACGCTCCCGCCGTGGATGACCGCATCGCCGCCCTGCGCGCCCGCGACGACGTCCGTGCGGCGTGCCGGCGGATCGAGACCCACGACGAGCAGACCCTCGCCCTCCAGGATGCCCTGGTCCGCATCCCGGCGCCGACCGGCGCCGAGGGCGCCCGCGCGGCGTTCGTCGCCGACCGGATGCGCGCCATCGGCCTCGCCGACGTCCGCACCGACGCCGCCGGAAACGTCCTCGGCGCGCTCGGCGGCGCCGCCCGGCCGTGCGTCGTCCTGTGCGCGCACCTCGACACGGTCTTCCCTGCCGGGACCGATCTCACGCTCACGCTGGACGGCGAGCGGCGCTGCGCCCCGGGGATCGGGGACAACGCGCGCGGCCTGGCCGCGATGCTCGCCGTCGCGGAGGCGTGCGCCGCGGTCCCGGTGCGGCTTCCCGGCCACCTACTG
>CAYLJK010000374.1:0-2750 GCA_964383975.1 uncultured Gemmatimonadales bacterium
ACTCGAGACGCGATATTTTTGCTCGTCGGGAAAGGGAAGGACGCCGACGTGTGCTCGCGCAAGGATGGCTGGGACCTGCGTATGGGGAACCGGTGGCTCAACTTGAATCCGGCCGTTCGTCCCGTGTGCAAACTCGTTTAGCGCGACGCGCGCGGTTCCCTCGCCCACCAGCAGCAATTGCAGGTTCATCCCCGCGGCGTTGGCTCTCTCGACAGCCCGGCAGAGTGTCAAGAGATTGCGCTCGTAGTGGAGGACTCCGACATAGACCAGGCGCACCGGCTCGTCCGGGGAGGGTGCCCGCGCGCTCGCGGACCTCGGCCTGCGGGGCGTCGCCTACCAGGAAGTGTTCGGGCCTGATCCGGCGGCGCGCGATCGCGCGCTCGCCGGGCTCGACGCCGCCCTGTCCTCCCTCGCGGCCTGCGAATCGGACCGCGTGGCGGTCGGCCTGTCGCCGCACGCCCCCTACACGGTGTCGGCGTCCCTGCTGGCGGCCGTGTGCGAGCGGGCCGCGACGGCCGGCCGCCGTCTCGCGATGCACCTCGCGGAATCACCCGAGGAGGTGGCCCTGGTCCGCGACGGCAAGGGCCTCTTCGCCGAGCGGCTGCGTGGGCGGGGCGTCCCGGTCGCGGGCACGGGGCGCTCCCCCGTGCGGTGGGCGCTGGAACGCGGCCTCGGACGCTCGCGCGCCCTGGCCATCCACGTGGTCCACGCGGACGAGGACGACCTCCGCGCGCTGTCCGCGGAGCGCGTCGCCGTGGCTCACTGCCCGTGGTCGAACGCCGCCCTCGGCAACGGCCGGGCCGACTTGGCGGCGATGCGACGGCACGGGCTGACGGTCGGCGTCGGCACCGACTCCGTCGCCGCCGGCGGCGGGCTCGACCTGTTCGCGGAGGCGCGGCTCGCGGCCGCGCCCCTCGGGCTGGAGCCCCGCGAGACCCTGCGGCTGGTCACGCGCGACGCCGCGGCCGCGCTCGACGTCGCGGACGTGGGCGTCCTGCGCCCCGGCGCGTGGGGTGACTGCATCGCCGTCGGGACGTCCCGCGCGAGCCTCGCGGCCGTGGCGGAGCCCGAGGCCGCCCTGGCGCTCCACGCCACCGCGGCCGACGTCGTCGGCACGTGGGTGGCGGGCCGCGCCCGGTGGCTGGACGGCGCGTGGCCCGGGGTGGACGCCGCCGCGGAGCGGGACGCGCTGGAGGCCGCGGCCGCCATCGCCCGCCACGCGTCCGTGGACTGACCCGCCGCGCTTACCCCGTGGCGCCGCCGCCCGTATCTTGGGGGCGATGGCCGACAAGACCCAGCGCCACGCCGCGATCCTCCGCATCGTGCGCGAGCACCTGGTGCCGAGCCAGGAGCGTCTCCGCGAACTCCTCCACAGCGCCGGCTTCGATGTCACACAGGCCACGCTGTCGCGCGATATCCGCGACCTCGGCCTCGTGAAGGTGCCCGGCCCCGACAACGCCGCGCGCTACGAGGCGCCGCCCGAGGAGCTGCTTCCGCCTCCGCCGCTCAGCGCGATGCTCCCCTCGCTGCTGCTCAAGGTGGACGGCACCGGCCCGCTGCTCGTGCTCTCGACGCCGACCGGCAGCGCTTCCGCGCTCGCCGCCGCGCTCGACCACGAGGAGTGGCCCGAGGTCCTCGGCACGATCGCCGGCGACGACACCCTCCTCATGATCACGCGCACCGAGGCCGACCGTCGCAAGCTCGAGGCCCGCATCGCGGCGCTGGTTCCCCGCCGCCATTGAGACCCCCTCCCCGCGGCTGTAACTTTATGCGTTGCACTGAATAATCATCCGGAGAGTGGACGATGGCGGAGCAGGTGGTGCTGGCGTACTCGGGCGGGCTCGACACCTCGGTGATCGTGCCCTGGCTGCGCGAGCACTACGACGCCCAGGTGATCTGCGTGGCGGTGGACATCGGCCAGGGGGCCGGCGAGCTCGACGGCATCGAGGAGAAGGCGAAGCGGTCCGGCGCCGAGGCGTGCATCGTCGAGGACGTGCGGGAGCGGTTCGTCCGCGAGTTCATCTGGCCGACGCTCAAGGCCGGCGCGATCTACGCCCGCACCTATCTCCTCGGCACCTCGATGGCCCGGCCGCTCATCGCCGAGCGGCAGGTCGCCGCCGCCCGGCGCGCCGGCGCCACCGCGCTGGCGCACGGGTGCACCGGCAAGGGCAACGACCAAGTCCGCTTCGAGCTGACCTACGCCGCGTTCGCCCCCGACCTCAAGGTCATCGCGCCGTGGCGCGACGACGCCTGGACCTTCCGCGGCCGCGAGGACCTGCTGCGCTACCTCGCCGCACAGCGCATCCCCGTCCAGGCGACGGCCGAGAAGCCCTTCAGCCGCGACCGCAACCTCTGGCACATCTCGCACGAGGGTGGCGTGCTCGAGGACCCGTGGACCGAGCCGCCGGCGGACCTGTTCCTGCTGACGAAGGACCCGGCGCAGGCCCCGGACCGGCCGGCCATCGTGACCATCGGCTTCGAGCAGGGCGAGCCCGTGTCGCTCGACGGCGAACCGATGACCCCCGTGCGGCTCGTCGAGACGCTGAACGCGCTGGCCGGGGAACACGGCGTCGGCCGCGCCGACATCGTCGAGGACCGGCTGGTGGGGATGAAGTCGCGCGGCGTCTACGAGACCCCGGGCGGTACCGTCCTCTTCCACGCGCACCGCGAGCTCGAGCAGCTGGTGCTCGACCGGCGCACCCTGGCGCTGGTGGACCAGCTCGCGCAGCGCTACGCCGACCTGGTTTATG
>CAYLJK010000375.1:0-2750 GCA_964383975.1 uncultured Gemmatimonadales bacterium
ACTCGTTCCGGGCGGTCGAGCGGGCGATCGCCTACGAGATCGGCCGGCAGGCTATCAAGGCCGCGGGCCGGGAGATCACGCACGTGCCGGCCTCCCTTGGCGCGCTGGGAGTCGCCATCGGCGCCACCGCGGCCCTGGCTCACTACAAGATGCGGGTTGGCAAGACTTTCAACTCGCCAAGCCTGGTGGCCGACGCCCAGACCCGCCAGGCGCTGGCCGCGTTCCTTCCCGGCGTGAACGCGACCGCCTCGACGAGCAAGTCGGGCGGCAGCCGGATCAACCAGTTCGGCGTGCCGACGTCGGTCGCCACCTACTACAGCTCGTCGGTCGGCCTCTCGGCGAGCTGGGACGTCTTCACGGGCCTGCGGCGCGGCGCGCAGCGCGCGGCGGCGCGCGCCACCGGCGACCAGCGCGAGGCGACGCTGCTGCGGCAGGAGTACGCCACCGTCCTGGCGACCAAGGAGGCCTTCTTCGAGGCCCTCGCGGCCGCGGAGCTGGTCGGCGTCCAGCAGACGCGGCTGCGCCGCGCCGACGAACAGCTCCGGCTCACCGCCGAGCGGCTGCGGCTCGGCGCCACCACGCGGTCCGACTCGCTGCGCGCGCGGGTCGAGTACGGGAACGCCCAGGTCGCGCTCATCCAGGCGCAGAACACCCTCCGCACCAGCCAGGCCAACCTCTCGCGTCAGCTCCAGGTCGAGGGGCTGGTCACGCCGCGGGCGGACAGCATGCTGTTCGCGCGGCTCGGCGCGCTCGACACCGCCGCGCTCATGCGCGAGGCGCTGGAGCGCGCGCCGTCGGTGCGCGAGGCGGAAGCCGCGGTCGCCGCCGCACGGGCACAGGTCCGGTCCAACCGGTCGAGCTACCTCCCGACGCTGAGCATCTCCGGGAGCTACAGCTGGGCGGCCGGCCTGCCGCCGGGCGGCGGGCTGGACGGCACCCTGGACCCGTTCTCGGGGCGCTACGCGGCCGGCTGGACCCTGCGCTTCAGCGCGACCTATCCACTCTTCAACAACCTGACGCGCGAGACCAACGTCATCTCCGCCGACGCGAGCCTCCGGTCCGCCGAGGCGCGGGCGCGGGACGCGCGGCTCCAGGTTTCCTCGAGCCTCATCCAGTACTTCGCGGCGCTCGAGGCGGCCGCGGCGCGCATCGACGTCTCCACGGTCAGCGTCGCCGCCGCCGAGGAGGATCTCCGCATGCAGCGGGAGCGCTACCGCCTCGGCGCGGTGACGATCATCGAGGTGCTCGCGTCGCAGGCCAACCTCGACCAGGCGCTGGTCGACCTCGTCCAGGCGCGGTACGACTACCTGGTGGCCCGTGCCCAGGTCGAGGCGATCGTGGGGCACAGCCTGTGACCGCGGGTCCCGCCGGCCTCCATGCGAGCACCGCCCCGGAGACGGGGAACGGACCGATCATCCTCACGAGGGGGCTCACCCGCGAGTACCGCCTCGAGGGCGAGACGGTGCACGCGCTGCGCGGCGTGGACCTCGTCATCCATCGCAACGAGTTCGTGGCGATCATGGGGCCGTCGGGCTCCGGCAAGTCCACGCTGATGAACCTCATCGGCTGCCTCGACACCCCGACCGCCGGGGAGTACTGGCTGAAGGGCGAGCGGGTCTCCGACCTCGGCGACGCCGCGCTCGCGCGGATCCGCAACCGCGAGATCGGGTTCGTCTTCCAGACGTTCAACCTGCTGCCGCGGGCCACGGCGCTCCACAACGTCGAGCTGCCGCTGATCTACGCCGGGCTCGGCGCGCGCGTGCGGCGCGAGCGGGCGCAGCAGGCGCTGGAGAACACCGGCCTCGGCGATCGCATGGGGCATCGCCCGGCCGAGCTGTCGGGCGGCCAGCGCCAGCGCGTCGCCATCGCGCGCGCCCTCGTCACGAACCCGAGCATCCTCCTCGCCGACGAGCCGACGGGGAACCTCGACTCCCGGACCGGCGAGGAGATCATGCAGCTCTTCGAGACGCTCTTCGCGCAGGGCCAGACGATCATCCTGGTCACGCACGAGCACGATATCGCCGCGCACGCGCGCCGGCAGATCCACATCAAGGACGGCCTGGTCGATTCCGACACGGGCATGGAAGGGTATCGCCGATGAACCGCCACGCTGTCGCCGGATTCCTGCTCCTCCTGGCCCTGCCGGCCGCCTGCAAGAGGGAGGAGCCGCCCCTGCTCTACGAGCCGGTGGCCGTGGCGCGGCGCGACATCACCGTGTCCGCCGAGGCGGCCGGGACGATCGAGCCCATCCTGGTCGTGGACGTGAAGTCGAAGGCGTCCGGCGAGATCATGGAGCTGCGCGCGGAGACCGGGGACATCGTCAGCCAGGGCGAGCTGCTCGTCGCGGTGGACCCGCGCGAGCCGCGCAACGCCGTGGCGCAGGCCGAGGCCGACCTCGAGGTCGCCCGGGCCCAGCTCGCGACCGCCGAGTCCCAGAAGCGGCGCACCGACCAGATGTACGAGGCGCAGCTCGTCTCCGAGCAGGAGTACGAGCAGGCCAATCTCCAGTACGCCAACGCGCGGGCCCAGCTGGTGCGGGCCGAGCGCTCGCTCCAGACCGCGCGCGACCAGCTCGACGACACGAACGTCCGGGCGCCGATCACCGGCACGGTCATCCAGAAGAATGTCGAGCGCGGCCAGGTCATCACCTCCGCGACCCGCGAGGTCTCGGGCGGCACCGTGCTGCTGCGCATGGCGGACCTCGGCACCGTGCAGGTGCGGACGCTCGTGGACGAGACGGACATCGGGAA
>CAYLJK010000376.1:0-2728 GCA_964383975.1 uncultured Gemmatimonadales bacterium
GGACGCTGGGGATCGCGCTGCTCCCGGCCGCGGCGCTGGCGGTGGGGCGCAGGCGCGCGTGGCGGGAGGCTGGTCTCCTGGTGCTGGCGGCGGTGCTGGTGCTGGCTCCGTGGCAGGCGTGGGCGGCGGCGCACGCGGACGCGGTGAGCCTCGACCTGCGTGGGAAGTACGGTGCCTACCTGCCGTGGCTCCTCGTCGGTGTGCGGGAGCATGGCCTGCCGTTCGTGTGGGCGACGGCCCGCGCGAACGGCGAGCAGCTGGCGACCGCGCTGCGGGTGATGTTGGCGCCGGGGCTCCCCGCGGCCGTGAAGACGGTGCTGGCGTGCATCACCGCCGGCGTCCTGCTGGTGGGCCTCGTGACGCTGCGCCGCCTGGTGCCGGTCACCCTCGGCTTCCTCGTGCTCTACTTCGCCATCGTAATCGCGTGGCCGTTCGCGCCGCTCCGGTTCCTGTGGGGCGTCTGGCTGGTCCTGGTGCTCGTGTTCTCGGCCGGGGCCGCTGCGCTGGTCCGGCAGGTGACCAGGGAGGGCGCCTCACGCGCTGCGCGGTACGCCGTGATCGCGACGGTCCTGCTTGTGGTGGCGGGGCACGGGCTCTACAACTGGCGCGGCTACCGCGGCGCGTGGTGGGGGAGCATCGCGCGCCAGCGAGCGGCCGCCGCGGCGCCGCTGCTGAGCTGGGTCCTCGAGCGCACGGACCCGCGGGACGTGGTCGCGGCCGACGCCGAGACGCTGCTCTATCTCTACAGCGGCCGGCAGGTCATCCCGGTGGGGGATTTTCGAGCCGAGGAGCACCTCGTTCCCACGACGGAGGCCCATCTCACGCTGGTCCTGGGCCGTTTGCTCCGGCACTACCCGGTGGACTGGCTCCTGGCGTCCCGGCCCGAGCTGGTACGGGCCGCCGAGTCCCTGGCCGCCGCCGGGGTGGTGGAGCTGGAGGCGGCGGACCGCCTGGCGGAGGGCGGCGTGGCGTACCGGGTGCGGCGGCCCGCGCTCGCACGTCCCCCGCAGCGCGGCGTGCGGACGGATAGCTTACGGGGAGCCCGGTAGCGCAGCGGAGGACGGACAGATGGCCGACCAGGAGAAGCCCACGCAGCCGCCGTCGGTGGCCGCCGCGGACAACGGCACCGAGCCGCTGCCGTGGCTGGAGGAGCTGCCGCCGCGCCAGATCGTGGCGGAGCTGGACCGCTACATCGTGGGGCAGCAGGCGGCGAAGAAGGCGGTGGCGATCGCCATCCGTAACCGCTGGCGGCGCGCACAGGCACCCGACGACATCCGGGATGAGATCGTCCCGAATAACATCATCATGATCGGCCCCACGGGGGTCGGGAAGACGGAGATCGCGCGCCGGCTCGCTCGGCTGGCGGGAGCACCCTTCGTCAAGGTCGAGGCGTCGAAGTTCACGGAGGTGGGCTACGTGGGGCGCGACGTCGAGTCCATGGTGCGCGACCTGGTGGACTCGGCGATCAACATGGTCCGTGCCGAGCGCGAGGACGAGATCTACCCCGATGCGGCGCGGCGGGCCGAGGAACGGCTGCTCGACCTGCTGCTCCCGCCGACCCCCGCGGCGGCCGCGGCGGGCGGCACGGCGCCCCCGGCCGCCGCGGCGGGCGCCGAACGGGACGCGAAGACGCTCTACCTCGTCTCGGCGGAAGGGCAGGTCACGCCGCGGGACGAGTCGGAGGACGCGCGGACGAAGGAGCGCCGGGATCGAACGCGCGAGAAGCTCCGGGCGATGCTGAAAGAGGGGAAGCTCGAGGAGCGGGACGTCGAGGTCGAGGTCACGCAGGAGACCTTCCCGCCGATGGACATGTTCGGGCCGCCGGATGCGCCGCAGGGGCCGGACGTCAACTTCATGGACATGATCCGGGAGATCCTCCCCAAGCGGAAGAAGCGGCGCACCGTCCACGTCCACGAAGCGCGGCGGCTCCTCATCGATGAGGAACTCCGGAAGATGGTGGACCAGGAGGACGTGGTGAACGAGGCGCTGGACCGCGTCGAGAACCACGGCATCATCTTCATCGACGAGCTGGACAAGATCGCGGGGGAGCGCGGCGCCATCGGTCCGGACGTCTCCCGCGAGGGGGTGCAGCGGGACCTGCTGCCGATCGTCGAGGGCTCCACGGTCCAGACGCGCTACGGCCTCGTGCGCACCGACCACATCCTGTTCATCGCCGCCGGCGCGTTCCACGTGAGCAAGCCGTCGGACCTCATTCCCGAGCTCCAGGGGCGCTTCCCGATCCGCGTCGAGCTGGAGCCGCTGGGCGAGGCGGACTTCGTGCGCATCATGACGGAGCCGGAGAACGCGCTGACCAAGCAGTACGCGGCGCTCTGCGCGGCCGAGGGGGCGAAGCTCCAGTTCACCGAGGACGGCATCCACGAGGTGGCCCGGATCGCGCAGGTGCTGAACGAGCGGCTCGAGAACATCGGCGCGCGGCGGCTGCACACCGTGCTCTCGACGCTCCTGGAGGATACGCTGTTCGACTTGCCGTCGCTTCCGGTGAAGGACGTGCGGTTCGACCGCGCCCGCGTGAAGGAGCGGCTGGAGCGGATCGTCGAGGACGAGGACCTGCGCAAGTACATCCTATAGGATGAAGGGACCTTAAGGTGCGGTTCACGCCCGGTTCATCCCCCCGCAACCCTGTAAGTGGCAGTTGGCGGGACCACTGGCTGGGGTATTGGGGGGGGGGGACACATGATCCGAGGGCGGGTGCTTGTCACAATCCAGG
>CAYLJK010000377.1:0-2726 GCA_964383975.1 uncultured Gemmatimonadales bacterium
GTCTCGCTCGTGCGGAAGACCAGGTTCACTTCGGCGGCTCCCTCGGGCACCGTGAACGAGACCGGCGCATGCAGCGCCCCGCTCGGCACGACGACCGGGATGGCCGTGTTCGCCGGCAGGACGGTCCCATCGCCGGCGGTGACTTCCGTGTTCAGCCAGATCTCCGCGCTCTCGACGACCAGCCGCACGTGCCAGTAGTCGCCGGCCGGGATGCTGCCGCTCGCGAGCACGATCCCCGGCTCGCCTTCGACCGGCAGGTGCATCAGGTCAATGCGCCCCCCGCTCACGACGTCCAGCTCGTACCAGTTCATCCCGCCCGGCGCACCGGGTCCGCCGACGTGCGGTCCGGGGCCGCGGTGTCCGTGACGCCCGCGTGGCCCGCCCGGTCCGAAGGGTCCGCGCGCGCTGTCGGGGGGTGGCATGAGCGTGTCGCGGCCGAACGGGCCGAACGGACCGAGCGAATCGGGCCGGCCGCCGGGTCCGCGGGCGGGAACGACGTCCACACGCACGACCGTGACGAAGAGCGAATCCACCGCGGCAGGATCGAGGCGCGCCCCCGGCCCGGCGGTATCGCCGTGCAGGAGGAGCGCGCTCACGAGCGCGGGGGCTTCGCGGTTGATGGAGAAGGTGGCGTTGGCCACGTCCGCGGTGCGCAGCAGGCCATCGCCGCACGCGGCGCCGGCCAGGGCAAGGGCCGCGACGAAGGCGGCGGAACGGCGGGTCATTCGGACAGCTCCCGTGTCGGGTCCGAGCACATGACTCGTCCGGCGTGTGCGAGGTAACGCGGGCGCGCGGGCATCGTTACTTTGGCCGCCATGGGGCAGTCGGGTGAGTAGCGGGGCGGAGCCGGGCGACGGCGCGCTGGTGCGGGCGGTGCTCGCGGGCGACGTCGAGCAGTACCGGGTCCTGGTCGAGCGGTACCGCCGTGCCTTCGGCCGGTACGCGACGGCGATGTTGGGCGATGCCGACGCGGCGGCCGACGCGATGCAGGAGGCGTTCATCCGCGCGTACGACGCGCTCGCCGACTGCCGCGACCCGGAGCGGTTCCGCCCCTGGTTCTTCCGCATTCTCGCCAATCAGTGCCGCACGGCGGCGGCGCGGCAGCGGCGGAGGGACGCGGTGAACATCGCGGACGTCGAGGTGCCGGCACGTGAGCGGACCGACGCGCCGCTGGAACGTCAGGAGTTGGGCGCGCAGCTGGCGGCGGCGCTCGCGCAGCTGACGCCGGAGCAGCGCGAGGCGTTCGTGCTGAAGGTGGTGGAGGAGCTGAGCTACGAGGAGATGGCGGAGCGGCTCGGCGTCGGCCCGGACGCGCTGAAGATGCGGGTGCACCGCGCGCGGGAGCAGCTCCGCGCGCTGATGGGAGCGGCGCGATGACACGGATGGACGAGGAACGGGACGCTTTCCTGGACCAGGCCGCGACCGAGCTGCGCGCGGCGCTGCCGGAGGTGTCCGCGTCCCTCGACGAACGAGTGATGGCGGTGGTGCGCGCGCGCCCGGCGCCGGCCGCTGTGGGGCGGCCCTCGCCGGTGCGCTGGCTGTGGGAGCCGCGACGCATCCGGCCGGTGTGGATCCCCGCGCTCGCCGCGGCCGCGGCGCTGCTGGTGTGGGTGCTGGGTCCGCGTCGAGCGGCCGTGGCGCCGGTTCCGGCGCCCGTGCTCGCCCGCGGCGCCGACACGGTGTTCGTCCGCTTCGAGCTGGCTGCCCCCGACGCCCGCGTCGTGGCGGTAGCGGGGTCGTTCAACGGCTGGAACGCGCAGGCCCTGCCGATGGTCCGGAGCGCGGCCGGGACGTGGTCGGTCACGGTGCCGCTCCCCGTCGGCGAGCATCTCTACCAGTTCGTGGTGGACGGCGAACGGTGGCAGCCGGATCCGGGGGCGCACGCGCAGGTGGAGGACGGGTTCGGCGGGGTGAACTCGGTCATCGTCGTCGGGCCGAGGGGGCTCGTCAGGACGTGATGAGTGATGGGTGAAGGGTGATTGCGTGAGGGGTGATGGGGGTGCGTGATGGGACCCAGGATGGGAGGGACGGTGCTCCGGGCGCTGCTCCTGCTCCTTGCAGGGGCGGGGTCGGTGGGCGCGCAGCAGGCGGACGTCCGCTCGCGCCTCACGGCGCGGGGGCTGCCGGCGGACCTCGTGGAGGGCGTCGCGGCGGTGGCCACGCAGGCGCAGCAGCAGGGGCTCCCGGTCGGGCCCATCGCCGACAAGGCGCTCGAGGGGTTCGCGAAGCGGGTGCCGGCCGCGCGCATCCTCGCGGCGGTGCAGCAGACGACGGCGCGGATGGGGGAGGGACGTGAGGCGGTGCGTGCCGCGGGCGTGGAGGCGCCTGACGGCGACGTCGTCGCGGCCGCCGGCGAGGCGATGGGGCGGGGGATGACGCGCGAGCAGGTCGCGGAGATCGTGCGGGCCGCGCACGAATCGCCCGCCGCGGCGCCGGGGCTGCGGGTGACGGCCGCGCTCGCCGCGCAGGGGATGCCCGTGGAGCAGGCCGTCGCCGTGGTCTCCGCCGCGATGCGGGAGCGGCGCCCCGTGGCGCAGATCCTGGATCTTCCCTCCACGATGCGCGCGATGATGGGGCAGGGGATGAGCCCGCCGGACGTGGGCCGGCGCATGCTCCAGGGCGGGACGATGGGGCCCGGCCCGGGTGGGAGCGGCCCGGGAATGGGCCGTCCCGGAGGGGTGCAGCCCGGTACCCCCGGAGGGCCGCGCCCCCCGGGGGGGATGCGG
>CAYLJK010000378.1:0-2725 GCA_964383975.1 uncultured Gemmatimonadales bacterium
CCGATGCGCCACGGCGTCCCCGCCGTCGCCCTCGCGGCCGGGGGCCGCGGCGGCGACGCGCACCTGGTGACGGAGTGGTACGACAACGCCGGCGGCCCGGCGGGGATCACGCGCGCATTGCTGCTGGCACTGGCGGCCCTGGAGCTTCCCGCGGCGAGCGACCCCTAGTCCCGGCTCCTCGCTCTTCGTATCCTGCCTGCGTGCATCCCTTCGAGAAGGCCCCGCTGGACCAGGAGCTGCTGGCCAAGCCCATCAAGGACCTCGGGCTGCGTCTGGAGGGCTCGCCGGTGGAGCGCTACGTGCACCAGCTCCACCGCGAGATCGAGCGGAAGGGGCTGCGCCACTTTCGGCCCGCCTGCTATCTCACCGACGAGTGGGGATGCCCGAACGAGGAGCCCGTCATCGGCATCCCGTTCTACCTCGCGGACCCGCGGGTCGCCGCGCTGGAGCGCGCGATGAACGACCTGGAGGACGAGCGCGAGGTGATGATGTACCTGCGGCACGAGGCGGGGCACGCGTTCAACTATGCGTACGCGCTCTACAAGACGGAGGAGTGGAAGGCGCTCTTCGGCCCGTTCCGGCGCCCCTACCGCGAGCGTTACCGGCCGGTGCCGTTCTCGCGCCGCTTCGTGCGCCACATCGCCGGCTGGTACGCCCAGAAGCACCCGGACGAGGACTTCGCCGAGACGTTCGCCGTCTGGCTCACGCCGCGGTCCAACTGGCGGCGGCGGTACCGGGGCTGGGGGGCGCTGCGGAAGCTGCGCTACGTGGACCGGGTGGCGCGGCGCGTCGCCGATCAGCCGCCGATCCGCCCGCTCGGCGAGACCGACGTCACGGTCGAGGAGATGGAGGTCACGATCGAGCAGTTCTACCGCGAGACGACGCCCGACGAGTCGCAGGCGATCGCGGACCTCGCGCTGGACACGGATCTCACGGACATCTTCCTGAAGGCGTCGCCGCGCCGCCGCGACGGCGTCCGCGCCGCCGCCGACCTGCTGGCCGAGCGGCGCAAGGAGATCACCGACAAGGTCACGTACTGGACCGGCGTGCGGCGGCCGCTCGTGAAGCGGCTCGTGGAGTCCATCGAGCGGCGGGTCGGCGAGCTGCGGTTGGCTGTGCCGCCGGGCCGCGAGAGCGCCGCCGTCGTGGAGATCACCGCTTACACCACCACCCTCGCGATGAACTACCTGACGCGGGGGCGGTTCACCCTGCCCTGAGGCGCGCGTGGCGAGACACGAGGGGCTGCGGATCGCGATCCTGTACGACACCTGGGACGACGGCGCCGAGGAGCCCGGCGTGGACGTCGTGGAGGAGGAGCGGCCGAAGCGGCGGCGGAAGGGGCGGACCACCCGCAAGGTGCGGCGTCCCAAGCTCGACCGCGAGGAGATCCTCGAGGCGCTGGAGAAGCTCGGTCACCGGCCGTCCTACCTCGAGGTGGACGGCCACGACCCGTCGCTCCTCGCGGTCGCCAAGACCCGGGCCGACCTCGTCTTCAACCTGAGCGAGTCGTACGCCGGCGACGACACGAAGGACATGAACCTCGCGGCGTACCTCGACCTGCTCGACCTCCCCTACACGGGCGCGGGCCCGCACGGGCTCTACCTGGCGCAGAACAAGGCGCTCGCCAAGAAGATCTTCCACTTCCACGACATCCGGACGCCGTACTTCGCGGTCAGCTACAAGGGGCTCAGCGACCACGCGCACGACATTGCCTTCCCCCTGATCGTGAAGCCGCAGTCGGAGGACGGTTCGATCGGCATCGACGCCGGCGCGGTCGTGACGAGCGTGAAGGAGCTGATGGAGCGGATCCACTACATCCACGAGCAGTTCGACTCGCCGGCGCTCATCGAGGAGTACATCGAGGGGCGCGAGATCTACGCGGCTATCCTCGGCAACGAGAAGCCGGAGGCGCTCCCGCTCGTGGAGATGGACCTGTCGCGGCTCCCGGAGGGGACGCCGCGGATCGCGGGGACCGAGGTGAAGTGGGAGAGGGACACCGAGGCCTACCGGCGGACGCGCTCGCGCGTCGCCGAGGACCTCGACGAGGAGACGGTCCAGCACCTCCAGCAGACGGCGATCGCCGCCTACCAGGCGCTCCAGCTCCGGGACTACGGCCGCATTGACATGCGGCTCACGGCCGAGGGGCGGATCTACGTCATCGAGGCGAACCCGAACCCGTGGCTCAGCTCCGGTGCGGAGTTCGCGATGGCCGCCCGGAAGTCGGGCCGCAGCTACGCGGACACGATGCAGGCCATCGTGGAGCTCGCGATGGCACGCTACGACACGTGACGGCGTCGGGCGAGGCGGGCGGCGGCGAGCTGCGGCGCGCGCTGCTGCTGGCCGGCGTCGTGGGCGGCGTGTGCATCGCCATCGCCTTCGCCCTGTTCGAGGGCCGCGCCTCCTCCCAGGTCTCCGACGCCGCGGACCGTCTCGCCGTCCTCCCGTTCGCGCCCGCCGACGGCGACACGGCCCTCGCGCGCATCGGCACCGACCTCGCCGTCACGGTCGCCGCCGCGCTCGACCGGATGCCCGAGCTGGTGGTGCTCGATCCCGAGCGCGTGCTGGCGCGCTCCCGCGGCCGGCGGCTCCCCGCCGAGGCCCGCGCCGTCGCGGCGGCGCTCGCCGCCCGCTACGACGTGAGCGGCAGCATCGAGCGGGGCGACGCCGCGCCTCGGCTCACGGCCGAGTTGCGGCCCGTCGCGCAGGGCTACACCTCGCGCGTCGT
>CAYLJK010000379.1:0-2723 GCA_964383975.1 uncultured Gemmatimonadales bacterium
GACATCTCCGGCCACCGCTCGCAGCTCATCGGCCATCACTCGTGCACCTTCCACCAGGCGGACCTCGCGGCCCCGCCCCACCAGTGCGGTGTCCTTGTCGGCCGCGATGCGTTGCAGTCGCACGGCGACGGTGCGGTGCGGCGCAGGGGCCTGGTCCACCACCACGAGGCCGAAGGCGCCGGTGCGCAGCAGCACGTCGGCGCACCACCACGCGCTCTCGGTGCCGCGCGGGCGGATCACCCAGAACGGCCCCAGCCCGGCGAGGTGCGCGGCGGCCTGCGGGGCAAGGGTGCGTGCGGCGTCCACGTACGCCACCCCCTCGTCGGCGCGGAGCGTGGTCTCGGCGAGGGTGAGGAGCAGCGCGGTGCCGCCGCTCCCCAGCGGCGCGTCGAACGCCGTGAGCTGGCCGCGCGGCACGCCGAGCGGCAGCAGCGCCGCGAGCGCGGCGATGCCGAACGCCAGCCCCCGGTGCACGGCGGGGACGAGCCGCCGGAGCCGTTCGGGAAGCGCGAGGGTGCGGAGCGCCGCAGGCATGTCACATCCTCGGGATGGATCTTCCTCGTCCAAACGTGCACGCCACGGACGCCCTGAAGGGCGGCGCCGCGCGGGCCTTCAGGCCCCGCCGTCGCCGAGAGCGGGCTTCGGCCCGCCTGTACCGACGGCGGGCACGGCCGCACGGGTCACCCCAGCGCCAGCTCCTGCTGGACGACCTCCTCCCATTCGACCGTGCGCCCGTGCGCCGGTGCCTCCGTGCCCTCCCTTCCATCCCCCACCCCCGCCGCCCGCCGCAGCCGCGCCAGGCGCCGGGCCAGCGCCGCGGCGTAGTCCTTCCGCACGATCCCGCGCTCGTCGAAGGCACGCTCGTACCGGGGGAGCAGTTCCGGGAAGTGCTCGGCGACGAGCGGGAGGAAGCGGCGGCGGACGGCGGGATAGAGCCGCAGCACGTCGGCACGCACGAAGGCGGCACCCGCGTCCTGTGCCGCGCGCAGCAGCGCCGTGAGACGCACCGTGCCGTCGGTGACGCCCGGCACCACCGGCGCCAGCATCACGCCGGCGTGGAGCCCCGCCGCGCGCAGCCGCTCCAGCGCCCGGAGCCGTGCGGCGGGCACCGGCGAGCGCGGCTCGAGCCGCCGCACCAGCTCCGCATCCGTCGCGATGAGCGAGACGTGCACGGTGACGTCGCTGCGCTCGGCCAGCCGCCGCAGCACGTCCACGTCGCGCACCACCAGCGGCGACTTGGTGATGAGCCCCACCCGCAGGCCGTGGAACTGCGCCAGTCGCTCCAGCACCCGCCGAGTGACGCGGTAGGTGCGCTCGGCCGGCTGGTAGGGGTCGGTCGCCGTGCCGATGACTACGGCCTTCCCGCCGAGCCGCGCCGGCTTCAGCGTCAGGGCCAGCACCTCCGCCGCCCTCGTCTTCACGAAGATCCGCCGCTCGAACGCCTCCCACCCCTCCAGCCCGCGCCAGTCGGCGAACGCTTCGGCCGAGAGGTCGCCCCGGTCGCGCGCCCGCTCCACCACGTAGCGGTGCGCGAAGCGCGCGTAGCAGTAGGCGCACCCGAACTCGCAGCCGACGTACGGGTTCACCGACCAGAAGTCCATCCCGGTCGCCGTCGGCGTGTTCAACACCGACCGCGCCGCCAGGGCCACGAACCGCGTCCCGCGGGCGCGCTCATCCAGCACCGGCCACGGTGCGCCTTCCCGTGCCGCTGTGCCTCCGTGCTCCTGTATCATCCGCACTTTCCCCACCCGCACGCCGGGCAGTACACGCACCCGGAGGCGGGGACGGCCCGGCTGCCACAGTCCGGACAGACGGCGCCCTGCGGCGCAACGTCCTGGCTGACAACGGTTTGCATGGCTCGACCCCGGACGATCTTCGGCTTTTGTTCGGGTTCCGAGTGCAATATGGTGCGCCTCAAGCCGGGGCGCAAGGGTGCCGTGCGGCAGGGCCGGTGGATAAGTTTTGGCGCCGAACCGATCGTCCCCCGCAGGAGAACGACCGTGCCGTTCAGCCTGCTGCCGCGCGAAGGGGAGTTCTTCGACCTCTTCGTGGATATCGCCCGCCGCAGCCGCGAGGCCGATCCGTCCATCGGACTCCGAGTCAGGCGAGGAGCCGGCGTACGGCGCGCGCTCGCCCTGGCGACGCTGGGTCTCTCCCTGTCGTGCGGAGGGAGGACCGGCGAAGGCGGGACCTCGCGCTCCGTGATCCAGAACAAGGGCTCCGACACCATGGTTAACGTCGCTCAGGCGTGGGCCGAGGCCTATGGGCGGAAGGAGCCGAGAGTCACGGTGGCTGTGTCCGGGGGTGGATCGGGAACGGGGTTCAGTGCCCTAATCAACAGCACCGTGGACATCGCCAATGCGTCCAGGGAGATCCGGGAGAGCGAGATCGAGGCGGTCCGGGCCGCCCGCGGCGTCGTTCCCACGCAGTACGTCGTGGGGTACGACGCGCTGGCCATCTTCCTCCATCCCAACAACCCTGTCTCCAGCCTTACCGTCGCCACGCTCGCTGCCATCTTCGGCGAGGGCGGCGCCGTCGATTCCTGGTCCGATCTCGGGGTGACGGTCCCCGGGTGCCCGTCGGGGAGGATCGTCCGGGTGAGCCGGCAGAACAACTCCGGCACCTACGCCTATTTTCAAGAGGCCGTGCTGGGCGAGCAGGAGTTCAGGCTGGGCTCTCTCGACATGCACGGGTCCAAGGACGTGGTGGACCTGGTAGAACGC
>CAYLJK010000380.1:0-2722 GCA_964383975.1 uncultured Gemmatimonadales bacterium
CTGCTTGCCTCACGGGCCGAAACGGAGCGCGACCTCGGTGACTACTGGGCGGTGGACCTCGTCCCCAACTGGCAGCTCGACGACGCGATCGGCGTGGCGGTGGGGTGGCACTACTACCGCCAGGGGGCGACACGCTTCTCCTACACGGATCCCTCCGATGAAACCCGCATCGGCCTGCCCGCCTCCATCCTCGACGAGGGGACCGCGGTGGAGCGGCTCCACGTCGGCGCGGGCGTGACGTATTCCACGGTGGAACGGCACCGCGTCGGACGCAGCCGGCTCCCCATCGCCGTCACGTGGTCGTGGCACGGGACGTTCCGGGGGCGCGGCGGACAGGTGCCGAAGAACGCGGTGATGACCGTGCGGGTCGAGACGTACTGGAGGAGGTAGGTCGGGGGATCAGCCCCGCAGCAGGTCCTGCGCGTGGCGGCGGGCCGTCTTCCCACTCCCCCCCAGCATCCTGGCGACCTCCTCGACCCGCCCATCGCCGTGCACGGCCTCGACGACCGTCGCCGCCGTCCCGTCCATCACGGCCTTGGTCACCACCAGGTGCCGCGCGGCCGCGGCGGCGATCGCCGGCAGATGCGTGATCACCAGCACCTGGTGCTCCCGCGCCACCTCGGTCAGCGCCGCCGCGACGCGCCCGGCCACCGGTCCTCCGATCCCCGTGTCCACCTCGTCGAAGACCAGCACCGGCACGCGGTCGTGCCGCGCCAGCTCGACCTTGAGCGCCAGCATGAGTCGCGACAGCTCTCCGCCAGAGGCGGCCTTCGCGACGGGTCGCTCGCCGAGTCCCGGGTTCATCGCGCAGCGGAACTCCACGCGTTCGGCGCCGTCCGCGGCCGGCGGGTCGGCGCGGTCCAGGGCCACGCGCACGACGCCCTCCGGCATCCCCAGCCCGGCCAGGTGGCGGGTGACCGCGGCACCCAGCCGCTTCGCCGCCCGCTGCCGTTTGGCACTCAAGTCCCGGCACGCGGCGGCGAACGCGTCCTCCGCCGCCGCGAGGCGCCGGTCGAGGTCGTGCAGGTCGGTGTCCGCGGTGTCAAGCAGGCCCAGCTCGCGCTTCGCCTCCTCCCCGGCCTCGAGCACGCGCCCGATTCCGGGGCCGTACTTCTGATCGAGCCGGAACAGCAGGTCGCGGCGGCGCTCAACCGCGGCGAGCCGCGCCGGGTCCACCTCCATCCCGTCGGCGTACTCGCGGACCGCGCGGGCCAGCTCCTCCGCGTTGGCGAGTGCGGCATCCAGCATCTCGCGCCATCCAGCGCTCCCCGCGGGATCGATCCGCTCCAGCGCCCCGAGCAGGCGACCGGCCTGGCCGAGGACGTGCCCGGCGGCCCGGTCGTCGCCGCCCAGCAGATCGGCCAGCTGCTGCGCCGTGCGACCCAGTTCCTCGGCGTGCCCGAGCCGCCGGGCCTCCGCTTCGAGCCCCTCCAGCTCCCCGGGCTTCGGCGCCGCCTTCGCGATCTCGTCGGCGACGTGACGCAGGTAGTCGGCGCGGCGCCGGGCCTCCGCCTGCCGCGCCAGCAGCGAGGCGCGCTCGGAGCGCAGCGCCTCGCGCTCGGCGTGCCGCTCCGCCACCGCGCGCGCCTCGGCCTCCGCGTCGCCGAAGGCGTCGAGGATCGCGCGCTGGGCGTCGGGCCGCAGCAGGGACTGTGTCTCGTGCTGGCCGTGGAGGTCCACCAGGAGCCGGCCCACCGCGGCCAGGACGCCCACGGTCACGGGGCTCCCGTTGACCCAGGCGCGGCTGCGTCCGGCGGCCTGCACCTCGCGTTTGAGGATGAGCCGGCCGTCCTCCGGCTCGACGCCGAGCGGCTCGAGCGCCGCGCGCAGGGCCTCCCGCCCGCCGACCTCGAACGCCCCCTCGACCACGGCGCGATCCGTCCCGGCGCGCACCAGCTCGCTCTCGGCGCGCTCGCCGAGGAGGAGGGCGAGCGCGTCCACGAGCAGCGACTTCCCCGCCCCGGTCTCGCCGGTGAGGACGTTCAGCCCGCCGCCGAGCTCGAGGCGCGCGTCGGCGATCACCGCCAGGTCGCGCACCCGGAGTTCGGCCAGCATCAGGGCGAGCGCTCCGAGAGGTCGCCCCACGCCAGCTTGCGGCGGAGGCGGTGGAAGAACGACTCCCGGGTCAGATGCGCGAGCAGCACGGGCTCCTGCGCGCGCACGACCGTCACCGGCTGGTGGGCGTGCAGGTGGGTGGTAGCCTGACCGTCGATGGAGACGAGCAGCTCGTCGGGTCGCGGCAGTGGGTCGAGGACGCGGATCGTGATGGTCGCCGATGCGGGCACGACCAGCGGGCGCACCCCGAGGGTGTGAGGCGAGATGGCGGTGATGACCACCGCGTCCACGCTCGGGACGATGATCGGACCGCCGGACGAGAGGGAGTAGCCGGTGGAGCCGGTCGGTGTCGAGACGATGATGCCGTCCGCGGAGTAGGTGCCCACCTGCTCGCCGTCCACCTGGACCGAGAGGCGGATGACCCGCGCCACGCCGCCCTTGTGCACGACGACGTCGTTCACGGCGAGGGCGTGCACGCCGTCCCCGACCTGGGCCGAGAGGGCGAAGCGCTCCTCGACGGTGAAACGGGTGAACTCGCCGGTCGAGCCGTTGGGGTAGAGCCCATGCACGTCGCGTTCGATGAGCCAATCAACATAGCGGCGAAGCTCCGGCTCATCGATCCGGCCGCAATCATCGAGCGGCACGATGGTGGGCGTGAAAATACCCG
>CAYLJK010000381.1:0-2715 GCA_964383975.1 uncultured Gemmatimonadales bacterium
GCACCGTGCACGAGCACACCGCCAGGATCGTCCCCGACACCGACGCGACCCCGTAGGCCAGGCCCTTCGGGGCATCAGGGCCCAGGTACCGCATCACCGATGCCTGGCTGACGAAGACGCCGATCGCGCCGGCGATGAAAAACGCCGGCACCAGACACAGGATCACGTGCTCGCGCGCGTACCACCGCACGAGCTCCAGGGCCTCCGTTACGCCACCGTCGAATCGCGGGGTTCCCACCGGCAGGAGGAGCGTGGCGGCGAACGCCGCGCCGATCAGCGCCAGGGGCTTCCACTCCGACTTCCAGTTCGTCGTCACGTATGGCCTGCACGTGCCCGGCGTCAGCCCGGGCGCGGGATCAGTCGGCCGGCTGCGCGGCCCAGGCGGACGCGTCCGCAAAGGCCGCACCGCCGTAGAAGCGGCGCCGGAACGCCAGCGCCACGTTGACCAGCCCGATAAGCACCGGCACCTCGACCAGCGGCCCGATGACGGTCGCGAAGGCAACCGGGGAACCGATGCCGAACACCGCGACCGCCACCGCGATCGCCAACTCGAAGTCGTTGCTCGCCGCGGTGAGGGAAACCGTGACGTTCTGCTCGTAGCTCGCGCCGACGTTCCGCACGCGAGCCGCGAAGAAGGTGATGAAGAACATCGCCGCGAAGTACAGGGTGAGCGGGACAGCGATCCGCAGCACGTCGAGGGGGAGGCGGACGATCAGCCCGCCCTTGAACGAGAACATCACCACGATGGTGAACAGGAGCGCCACCAGCGTCAGCGGGCTGACGCGCGGGATGTACACCCGCTCGAACCACTCGCGGCCCTTCACCCGGACCAGCGCGAGCCGGCTGACGAGCCCGGCCACCAGCGGGATCCCCAGGTACACCAGCACCGTCTTCGCGATCTCCCACGGCCCGACGTCCACCACCACGCTCCCCACGCCGAACAGCGGCGGCAGCAGCGTCAGAAAGATCCACGCGTAGACCCCGTAGAACAGGACCTGGAAGATGGCGTTCAGCGCGACGAGCCCGGCCACCAGGTCCTTGTCCCCCCTGGCCAGGTCGTTCCAGACGAGGACCATCGCGATGCAGCGGGCGAGCCCCACCAGGATGAGCCCCTGCGCGTACCCCGGGTGATCCCGCAGCAGCAGGATGGCGAGCGCGAACATCACGATCGGGCCGACCACCCAATTCTGAAACAGCGACAACGCCAGCACGCGGATGTTCCGGAACGCCGCTCCCATGGACTCGTAGCGGACCTTGGCGAGCGGCGGGTACATCATCAGGATCAGCCCGATGGCGATCGGGATGTTCGTGGTCCCGACCTGAAAGCGCTCGACGAACGCCTCGACACCCGGCACGGCGTACCCGAGCGCCACTCCCGCGCCCATTGCCAGGAAGATCCAGAGCGTGAGCAGGCGGTCGAGAGTCGAAAGCCTGCGGGCGAGCGGTCCGTCGGCGGGCCCAGCGAACGCTCTCATGTCGCCTCCTCGGGAATCGCGCGGATCCTGGCCTGGAGGGCGAGCCGCTCGAGCTTCTCGTCGGGGAGCGCCAGCAGCAGATCCACCCGGCGCCCGAGCAGCGTCAGGGTGTCCCGGAACGCCGCGAGCTTCTCTTCCTCCGTCCCCTCGACCTCGGCCGGGTCCGGCATCCCCCAGTGCGCCGTGACCGGCCGCCCCGGGAACACCGGGCACGACTCCCGTGCGTTGTCGCACACGGTGATCACGACGTCCCAGGGGTCGCCGAAGACCGCGTCAATGGACTGCGGCGCATGACCCGCCCAGTGGATCCCAACCTCGGCGAGCACCCGCACCGCGTACGGGTTCACGCGCGGCGCGGGGCGCGACCCGGCGCTTCCCGCCACGACGCGCCCGGCTCCCTTGCGATTGATGAGCGCCTCGGCGATCTGGCTGCGGGCGCTGTTTCCCGTGCACAGGACCAGCACCCGCAGCGGCGTGGTCGCGCTCATTCAACAGCACCCGCAGCAGCCGTCCTCACAGCCCATCTCGCCCCACCTCCGTTCCCGTGCCTGTTCATGGCTTCCGCGCGCGCACGAACGCGCCCATGATGCGGCCGTCCACCTGCGCGGCCACCGCTCCCACGTCCATCCCGGCCGACGCGAGAAACTCGCGGGCATCGGCCGCCCGGTAGACGCGCGTCGGCTCGACGTCCACGTCCGTGAAGCCGGCCTCGGCGAGCAGCCGCCGGTACTCGCCCTCCTCCAGCGCGCCGGCGACGCAGCCCACCCACAGCTCCATGCTGCGGCGCACGTCCGGCGGCACCTCGCCGCGGATCACCACGTCGCTCACCGCGAACCGGCCACCCGGCTTCAGCACCCGGAACGCCTCGCGCAGCACCCTCGCCTTGTCGGCGCTCAGGTTGATGACGCAGTTCGAGATGACCACGTCCACCGAGGAATCCGGGAGCGGGATCGCCTCGATCTCGCCCTTGAGGAACTCGACGTTCGTCACCCCCGCCTTGCGCTGGTTGGCGCGCGCCAGCTCGAGCATCTCGTCGGTCATGTCGAGCCCGTACGCCTTCCCGGCGGGCCCCACGC
This sequence comes from uncultured Gemmatimonadales bacterium, assembly GCA_964383975.1. Classification (GTDB taxonomy): domain Bacteria; phylum Gemmatimonadota; class Gemmatimonadetes; order Gemmatimonadales; family JACORV01; genus DASXPG01. The sequence continues at coordinate 2,552 of CAYLJK010000381.1, forward strand.
GCCTGGCCGAGAGGAGGACGTCGATGCCACCCCCGCTGCCGAGGTCCAGGACGGTCTCGCCGGGCTTGAGCTCGGCGAGCGCCGTGGGGTTGCCGCAGCCGAGCGAGGCGAGGACGGCCGCCTCCGGGAGCTGGGCCGTCTCGACCGCGGAATAGAGGTCCGCG
>CAYLJK010000382.1:0-2701 GCA_964383975.1 uncultured Gemmatimonadales bacterium
CGGTGCCGTCGGCGTGCCGGTCCTGCGGGCGGCCCACGCAGCGCTTCCGCGGCGCGGGGACCCAGCAAGTCGAGGACCACGTCGCGCGGCGCTGGCCCGCGGCGCGCATCGCGCGCCTCGACGTGGACGCGGCGAGCGGGAAGTGGGCCCACCACCGCATCCTCGACGCCGTCGCGGCGGGGGCGGTGGACGTCCTCGTGGGCACGCAGATGATCGCGAAGGGGCTCGACTTCCCCAACGTCACGGTGGTGGGTGTGGTGGACGCCGACGTGGCGCTCAACCTCCCCGACTTCCGCGCCGCGGAGCGCACCTTCCAGCTGCTGACGCAGGTGGCGGGCCGCGCGGGGCGGGGGCCGAAGGGCGGCCGCGTCGTGGTCCAGACGCGCCAGCCGGCGCATCCCGCCATCGCCTTCGCGGCCGCGCACGACGTGGCGGGCTTCGCGGCCGCAGAGCTGGCGGAGCGTCGCGAGCCGCCGTACCCGCCGCACGCGCACCTGGCCAACGTGCTCGTGACCGGCCCGCGGCAGGAGCGCGTGGCCGAGGCCGCCCTCGCGCTCGGTGCGTGGCTGCGGCGGCTGGTGCGCTCGCGCCCCGACGCGCGCGCGGACGTGGTGGGACCGGCGCCGTGCCCGATCGAGAAGGTGCGGGGACGCTGGCGCTGGCACCTGCTGCTGCGCACCGCCGATCCCGCCCGGCTGACCCGGCTCGCCCTCTACGTGGCGCAGCGCGCGCAGGTCGGCGCGGGGACGCGGCTGGTGGTGGACCGCGACCCGGCGACCCTGCTGTGAGGCCGACGACGCGGCGCTGTTGCTTTGCGGGAACGGCCGCTATTTTTCCTGCCCCGATGCCCGAAACCGACGCGCCGCCCGTGAGGCGGCCCCCGCGTTGAACGCACCCGCCGCGGTGCAACCTCCCGCAGCAGCCGAAGGGGACGCGTCCGGCGCCGACGCCGGCGTGCCCGCAGCACCGGCCCCCGCCGACCGCGCCGTGTACGGCGAGGGGCTCGCGCGGCTTCTGGACCTGGTCGCGGAGCGGATGCCGAAGGCGGAGGTCGAGGAGGTGTGGGCCTTCCCCGGCGTGCGGCGCGAGGGCCGCGAGTACGGCGTCGCGGTGATCACGCGGCGCGGCGCGGGCGATCGTCGCGCCGTCTATCGCGCGCGCTACGTGCTCGTGCTCACGGGGCAGGACCGCGGCCGCGCGACGCTCGCCATCGAGGAGACGGCGGAGGCACCGGCCGCGCTGCTGCCGCAGGTCCTGGACGGTGTGCGGCGCCGCGCGGACGAGGCGGGGGAGGCGGAGCGCGTGGACCTCACCGCGTGGCAGGCCCATGACGCCGGCTGAGGCGGGCGGCTCCCCCGAGCTGCTCGACGCCTTCCGGCGCTACCTGCGCGAGCACAACCTTCCCGTCACCGCGCAGCGCGAACGCGTCGCCGAGGTGCTCTTCGAGGCGACGGGGCACCTCTCGGCGGACGACATCGAGCGCGCGCTGCGCCAGCGCGGGGTGCACGTCGGCAAGGCGACCGTGTACCGCACCCTGGACCTCCTCGCCCAGAGCGGCATGGTCGCGGCGCGGGACTTCGGCGAGCGGTTCCGCCGCTACGAGCCGGTCCCCGGCCGCCAGCACCATGAGCACCTGATCTGCCTGCGGTGCGGCAAGGTCATCGAGTTCACGAACGAGCGGCTGGAGCGGATGAAGACCCTCGTCGCCGAGGAGTACGGGTTCCGCCACCACCACCACCGGCTGGAGATCTTCGGGACCTGCCCCGAGTGCCAGCAGCGCGACGGCGCCGCGCCGTCACCACCCCCCGGACCGAGGTAGCTGCGCCGTGTCCCCCTACAACCCGATGCGTTTCGTGCCCACCAAGGGGTTCCTCACCAGGGGTGTGGGCCGTCACAAGGAGAAGCTGACCAGCTTCGAGATGGCCCTGCGGGACGCCGGCATCGAGAAGTACAACCTCGTGCGGGTCAGCTCGATCTTCCCGCCGCACTGCAAGATCGTGACGCGGCAGGAAGGGGTGCAGCTGCTCCAGCCGGGACAGGTGGTGTTCGCGGTGCTCGCCGAGATGTCCACGAACGAGCCGAGCCGCATGGTCGCCGCGTCCATCGGCCTCGCCATCCCGTCCGACGCCAACCACTACGGCTACATCTCCGAACACCACGCCTACGGGATGAAGGAGCAGGTGGCGGGGGACTACGCGGAGGACCTCGCGGCCTCGATGCTCGCGACGACCCTCGGCGTGCCGTTCTCCCCGGACCAGGCCTGGGACGAGCGGCGCGCGGTGTACCTGATGTCGGGGGAGATCGTGAAGACGCGCAACGTGACGCAGACCGCCGAGTGCGGCCCGGACGGGCTGTGGACGACGGTCGTCGCGGCGTGCGTGTATGTCGAGTACCACGAGTAGGCCGGCACGGGCGCACAGGGGCCTCGGAGTGGACCACACCGAACCGCCGCGGAACTTCCTCGGCCTGCCGCCGGAGCACAGCGACCAGAAGCGGGCGCGGGTGCACATCCTCCCCGTCCCCTACGAGTCCACGACCAGCTACGGCGGCGGAACGCGGAACGGGCCGGCGGCGATCCTCGAGGCCTCGCGCTCCGTCGAGCTGTACGACCACGCGCTCGAATAATAGCCGTACACCGTCGGCGTCTCGACGCACCCGGCCCTCGCGCTAACGGGAGCAGGACCCGAGGCGGCGATGCGGG
>CAYLJK010000383.1:0-2667 GCA_964383975.1 uncultured Gemmatimonadales bacterium
GCCGTCGGGGTCCTCGACGGCCACCACCTGCTCATCGAAGCGACGCTCGGGGGCGCGGTGGGGCACGCCCCGCGTGGCGAGCCGCTCCAGCCACCAGCCGAGCGACGCCTCCGGGATCGTGAAGCCGGTCGCCGCGACCTGGCCGGTGCCGATGCGCCCCCGGCGGATCCCCTGCCACGGGAAGAAGGTCATGACGGTCCCCGGCGACCCGGCCTCGTCCCCGTAGTAGAGATGGTAGGTCGTCGGGTCGTCCTGGTTGACCGAGCGTTTCACGAGCCGCAGCCCCAGGGTGCCCGCGTAGAACGCCACGTTGCGCCGCGCGTCGGCGCTGATCGCGGTGACGTGATGGATGCCCGCCGTGCGCGGCATGGGTCCTCCGCATTAGTTCAAGCTTGAAGTAAATCTACCGTGGCCCGCGCCGTTGCGCCAGGGGGAGCCGGCCCCCAGCTTCCGCTCCATGACGGCGCGACGCCGACGCATCCTGCTCATCCTCGCCGCCGGGCTCCTGGTGGCCGGCGTCCTGGCGGCGCTCCGCGGCACGTACGCGATGGCGGCGCTGGAGCTCACGACGCTCGACCTGCGCTTCCGCGTGCTGCACCGGGCGGAGGGCGCCGACACCAGCATCGTCATCCTGGACGTGGACGACCTATCGCTCGACCTGCTGCGCCCGGCGGTGGGGCGCTGGCCGTGGCCGCGCGACGTCTGGGCGACCGTCGTGGACTACGCGGCGGCGGGCGGGGCGCGGGCGGTGGCCTTCGACTTCAACTTCCCGGACCCGGACCTGGCGAACCCGGCGGCCGACGGCGCCTTCGCCGAGGCGGCGCAGCGCGCCGGGGTGGTGGTGGGCGCCGTGGCGTTCCAGCGGGTGGGGGACACGGTGCAGGCCGCGCGGCTCGCGGCGTTCCGCGAGGACACGGCGGGGCTGCGGCTCCTGGTGGACGTGTTCGACCGGCCGGTGGCCGGCGTGCCGCGGGGCTGGAACGCCTACCAGGTGGTGCAGCACCCCTATCGCGGCCTGTTGGCGGCGGTGCAGAACGTCGGCGCCATCAACTTCACGCCGGACCCCGTGGACGGCACGGCGCGGCGCATGCCGCTGGTGTACCAGTACCGCGACTCGACGTTCCTGGCGTTCGCGCTGGCCGCAGCGGTCACGGCGGACTCGATGCGGTTCCTGGCCTGCCCGGGCTGGACGTGGGGTCCGGCCGCGCTGGAGCTGTGCGGCACCCGCATCCCGCTGGATGAAGGCACGCTGCTGGTCAACTGGAAGGGGCCGTATCGCGACCCGGACGCCGGCCGCGAGACCTACCGGGTGATCCCGGTGGCGCAGGTGCTGCTCAGCGCCCAGCAGTTGCGCCGCGGGGACGAGCCGGAGCTGCCGCTCGAGACGTTCCGCGGGAAGCTCGTGTTCGTGGGTGCGTCCGGGGCGGGGCTCTTCGAGGCGCGCGCCAACCCGTTCGGCCCGGCCGATCCGGGGGTGCTGCTTCACGCGACGGCGGCGGACAACATCCTGAACCGGGACTTTCTGCGCCGCGCGGCGCCGGGCACGAACGTCGCCGCGGTCGCTGGCGCGGCGCTGCTGGCGGCCGCGGCCGTCGCGGCGCTCCCGGCCGCCTCCGCGGCGGCGGCGGCGGGCCTCGGGCTCGCGGCGCTGTATCTCGCCCTCGCCTTCGGTCTGTTCGGCATGCGGGCGGTGTGGCTCGACATCGCCGCCCCGGAGCTGGCGATCCTCCTCACGTTCACGCACGGCATGGTGGCGAACTACGTCACCGAGGGGCGCCAGAAGAAGCAGATCCGCGAGATGTTCTCCAAGTACGTCGCCCCGGAGTACGTGGCGAAGCTCGCCGAGGACCCGTCGGCGCTCCACCTCGAGGGCCGGCGCGCCGAGTTGACCATCCTGTTCAGCGACATCCGCGGCTTCACCTCCATCTCGGAGCGGATGCAGCCGACGGAGGTGGTCGGGTTCCTGAACGACTACCTCACCGAGATGGCGGCGATCGTGAAGCAGTCCGGCGGCACGCTCGACAAGTTCATCGGGGACGCGGTCATGGCGTTCTGGGGGGAACCCGTCCGGCTCGAGGACCACGCGGTCCGCGCCTGCGACTGCGCGCTGGCGATGAAGGGGAAGATGGAGGAGATCACGGCCCGCTTCGAGCGGGAGGGGAAGCCGCCGATCCGGATCGGGATCGGGATCAATACGGCCGACGTGGTGGTAGGAAACATCGGGTCGCTGGAGCACAAGCTGGACTACACGGTCATCGGGGACGGGGTGAATCTGGCGTCGCGGTTGGAGGGGCAGAACAAGGACTTCGGCACGACCATCATCGTGAGCGAGTTCACCCTTGCCAGGACGGGCGACCGGTTCGCCGTCCGGCCGCTGGGCGAGGTGAAGGTGAAGGGAAAGGAGCGGGCCGTGGCCATCTACGAGCTGCTCGGCCGGAGGGAGGCCGCGTGAGCACACGCGTCCGATGGGCGCTCGGCGCCCTGGTGCTGCTGAGTGCCGCCGCGCCGCTGGAGGCGCAGCGGGCCCAGTGGTCCGACGTCGTCTATGTCCCGGGTCGCTGGCAGGCGCGGCGGCTGGTGCGGCTGGCCGCCGCGAACGCGGCGACCGACACGCTCGCGCTCGTGATGCGGGTGGACTACGTGGCGAGCCCGCCGCGCTGGCGCGCC
>CAYLJK010000384.1:0-2649 GCA_964383975.1 uncultured Gemmatimonadales bacterium
GCGGACGATGTCGTTCACGCCGAACTGCGGGGTCAGGATGCCCGAGCGGCGGCCGCGGCGCGCGTCCTGGACGACGAACGGCAGCCAGGCCACGGGGACGTCGGCGATGTAGAGGACCGCCGGCCGTGAGACCATGAGCGTTTTGCTGACGTACTTCACGCGCCGCGAGCTGAAGTGGTAGTGCGGCTCGGCGAGGTCGCAGCTGGTGATCGTCGCGCCCGAGGCGTAGACGCGGTCCTCGATGTTGTCCACCGCGAGGTCGCCGCGGATGAACCACGTCCCCCCGCCCTGTTCCACGTCCGTCGTGGCGTGGCCGACGATGCCGCCCTTGTTGCAGACGTCGTACTGCATCCCCTCGCCGACGAGGACGCCGGAGCGGTCGAACAGCTTGGGCGAGCCCGCCGCGTAGAGCCCGCAGTTCGCCTCGGCGTAGCGGATGCTGTCGGCCTCGAGGATGGCGCCCTCGCGCTCCACGAGCCCGTGGCCGGCGAGGCGGATCTCCTTCTCCTCGGCGCGCAGCTGGACCGAGTCGGCCATATAGCGGGTGACCCGGAATCCGGGGCGCTCGAGGAGGGCCTGGATGACGGAGTCGGGCGCCGGGAACTGCCGGGACGGCGTGCGCGGGAGCCCGGCGCCGCGGCCGGCGCGGACGGTATCGCGCCGGGTCGTGTCCCGCGCGGTGGTGTCGCGCGGGGCGGCCGCCGGCGCGCGGCGGGCCGTGGTGTCACCCGGCAGCGTGGGACGCCGGGCCGGCGGAACCGGCGGGCGGCCCGGCACCTGGGCCGGCACGCTCGCCGCGGCGGCCGCCAGCACGGCCAGGGCGAGGACGGCGGCCCGCATCGTCACGCGGTGCCGGCCGCCGCCTCCGCGCCCGCCGCGGCCCGCTCGGCCGCCTCCGCCGCCGCCTGGCGCCGCTCGACGACCGTCGCCAGCAGGATCGAGACCTCGTAGAGCAGTTGCAGCGGCGCGAGCACCGCCACGGTCATGACCACGAAGTCGCCGGGGGTGAGGAACGCGGCGAGCACGGTGTTCACGACGATCGCGATGCGCCGCTGCCGCCGCAGGAAGGCCGCCGAGACGAGGCGGAGGTACACGAGCAGCAGCAGGACCAGCGGCACCTCGAGGACGAGCCCGAACGACAGGACGATCGCCGTGGCGAAGCTGAAGTACGCGTCCGCCGTGATGAACGGGGTGAGGCTCTGGTCCTGGAAGCCGAACAGCACCCGGAGCGCGAACGGGATCACGAGGTAGAAGGCGAGGGCAGCGCCGCCGAGGAACAGCCCGATGCCGGTGAGCGCGACCGGGACCACGATCCGCCGCTCCTGGCGGTAGAGCGCGGGCCGCAGGAAGCCCCACACCTGCCACAGCACCACCGGCGAGGCGAGCAGGAGCCCGGCCACGAACGCCAGTTTCAGCGTGATCATGAACGGCTCGATCGGCGTGGTGAACAGCAGCTTCTGCCCGGCCGGCAGGTGCGGGACGAGCGGACGGCTCAGGACCCCGAGGACGTCGTAGCGGGTGACGAGGATCCAGCCGGCGAGGCAGCCGACGACAATGGCCAGGAGCGAGCGGATGATGCGCCAGCGCAGCTCCTCGAGGTGGTCGAGGAACGGCATCTCGCCACGGTCGTCCGGCCCCGGCGCGCCGGCGCGCGCATCGCTCATCGCGGCGGCAGCGTGCGCAGGCGCTCGCGCGCCAGCGCGGCCTCCTCCGACGTCGGGTACCCCTGGGCGACCCGCTGGAAGCTGGTGCGGGCTTCGTCGGTCCGGCCCGCGGCCAGCGCCTGGAGCCCGAGCCGGTAGTGCGCGGACGGCGCGCGCGAGGACTGCGCGAACCGCGCCACGACCGCGCGGTAGGCCGCCGCCGCCGAGTCCGGCTGCTGCTCGGCGGTCCAGGCCTCGCCGGTGAAGTAGAGCGCATCCGGCGCGCGGCGGTCGGACGGGAAGCGCCGCAGGAACTCGGCGAAGCCCGCGCGGGCCGTCCCCGGGCTGCCGCGGCGCAGCTGCTGGAGCGACAGGTCGTACAGCTCGTCGGCCCCGGGCTCCGCGGGCGCGGCCGGCGCCGCGCGGGCGGTGTCCGGTGTCGCGGCGGCCGGCGGCGCGGCGCGCGCGGGTTCGGCGGCGTTGCCGCGCGCCAGGTCGCGCCGCAGCTCCGAGAGGCGCTGCTGGCTCTGCCCCGTCAGCTCCTGGACCTCGACCAGTTGCTGCTGGACGTTCGCGAGGCCGAGGCGCAGATCGCCCCGAGTGCCGGCGAGGAGCAGCTGCTGCGCGGCAACGGTGTCGGCCAGGGACTGGAGCATCCGCGCCAGGACGGCGACGTTCGCCGCGGCGGCGGAGTCCGCGCGCGCCTGCTCCCGGCGCTGCTCGACGAGCTGCCGCTCGAGCCGGACGACGTCGCTGCGCAGCGCGCATCCAGAGGCGAGCACGGCGGCCGCGAGCGCCGGGAGGGCGCGCGCACGCATCAGCGGGCGCTCCGCGCGATGCGGAACTCGGCGCGGCGGTTCCTCGCCCACGCCTCCTCGTTGGAGCGCGGGTCGGCCGGGCGCTCCTCGCCGTACGAGACGATCGAGAAGCGGGCCTCGCCGAGGCCCTGTGCCGCGAACCACTGTTTCACCGCCGCGGCGCGGCGGTTCCCCAACGCCAGGGTGTA
>CAYLJK010000385.1:0-2646 GCA_964383975.1 uncultured Gemmatimonadales bacterium
TCTCGCACCATGTCGCGCAACTCGAGGTGATGCACGCTGTGGAATAGGCGGTCGTCAATAGGCGGGGGAAGAAACCGAGGGGCCGGCGGAACCTGTAGAATTCCGCGCCCTGGATGCCACGTGTGGCGCGGGTGCGGCACGGGCCGGTCGCCGGCGGCGCCGAGCGGCTCCGCCGCGCCTATATTCCTGGCGATGACGTCCCCTGCCAGCTCCCCCAGCCCGAACGGCCGCCGCCCGACCGACGACGCCCGCCGCCTCTCGCTCGAGCAGGTGGGGGTGGTGCTGCGGCGGCAGGTGTGGTGGCTCCTGGGCACCGTCGTGGTCGTCGGCGGAGGCGCGGCGGTCCACACCTTCCGCCAGCAGCCCATCTACGAGTCCCGCGCCACGCTCCGCATCGAGGAACGTCCGCCGGGGTCCGCGCCGGACATCCTCACGCAGCTCACGTGGCCGCAGACGCTCGAGACGGAGATCGAACTGCTGCGCAGCCGCTCGGTCGCCGAGGACGTGGTCCGCGCCCAGGGCCTCCACGTCGCGGTCGTGGACCCGCCGGGGGCGGCACGCGATTCGATGGTGCAGCTGGAGGAGGGGGCGGCGGCGCGCCCCGGGAGCTACGCGCTGGAGCGGCACGGGGACCTCGCGGTGCTCGCGGGGCCGAGCGGCGCGGCGGACACGGCGCCGGCGGACTCCCTCCTCGCGGTGGACGGCCTGCGCCTGCGGCCGCGCGCCGGCACCCCGACGGCCGCCACGCTCGTGGTCGGGGATGTCGGTGCGGCCGCCGAGCGCATCCGCGCCTCGCTGCGCGTGGGACGGGTGCAGACCGGGGCGCGGATCGTGCACGTCACGTGGCGGGGCACCGACCCGGTGGTGGCGCGCGACGTGGCGAACGGGATCGCCCGCGCGTACCTCGAGCGGCGCAACCAGATCCAGAAGCAGCAGGCGCGGACGGCGGTCGGCTACCTCCAGGACCAGGTCACCACCATCGGCGCCCAGCTCGCCGCGGCCGAGCAGGAGCTGGAGGCGTACCGGCGCTCGCAGCTGCTGCTCGATCCGGACGCGCAGAGCAGCGACCAGGTGCGCCGCCTCGCCCAGTTGCGCACGCAGCGCGACGAGTTGGAGTTCCGTCGCGCCGCGCTGCGCGACGTGCTGGCGCGGGCCGCCGGCCCGGACTCGGCGGCCAACTGGGCGACGCTCGGCGCCAGCCCGGCTCTGACCGCGAACCCGTCCATCGCGGGGCTCCTCCAGCAGCTCACCCAGCTGGAGACCGAGGCGCTTCGCCTCGCGACGTGGCGCACGCCGCAGGACCCCGACCTGCGCGCGATCCGCCAGACGACCGACGCGCTCACGCAGCGGCTCGCCGCCATCGCGCGCGAGCAGCTCGGGGCCCTCGACGAGCAGGCCCGCTCGCAGGACTCGGTGCTGCGCGGCCTCGGGAGCGAGCTGGAGTCGGTGCCCGCTCGGGAACTCCAGTACGCCCGGCTCTCGCGGCAGGTGGCCCTGGTCGGCGAGCTCCACACGCTGCTCCAGCGGCGGCTCAAGGAGGCGCAGATCTCGGAGGCGGTCGAGGTCGCGAACATCCAGCTCGTGGACGCGGCGATGCTGCCGCGGTACCCGGTGAAGCCCCAGCGCAGCACGACCATCGCCTTCGCGGTGCTCACCGGGCTGTTCCTCGGCTTTCTGGTCGCGCTCGCGCGGGAGTACTTCGACACGGCGATCCGCTCGCGCGACGAGCTGCTGGACCTCACGAACCTCCCCGTCCTGGCGGTGATCCCGCGCCAGGTGTTCACCAACGGGTTGCGGCGCAACCGCGTGGCCCAGCTCGAGGCGCAACTTGTGACGCGGCTGGCGCCGCGGAGTCCCGCGGCCGAGGCGTACCGCGCACTGCGCACCAGCATCGCCTTCTCGGCCCTGCCCCGGCCGCGCGCCATGCGCACGATGGTCGTCACGTCGGCGGAGCCGCAGGACGGGAAGTCCACGACGGCCGTCAACCTCGCGGTCACGCTCGCCGAGCAGGGGATGCGGGTGCTGCTGGTCGAAGCCGACCAGCGCCGCCCGGTGCTGCACCGCGTCCTGCGGGTCGAGCGCATCCCCGGGCTCACCGACGTGCTCGCCGGGCGGCTCACCCTCGAGGACGCCCGCCACAGCATCGCGCTGCCGGAGCACGCGGCCGGGTCGCTCGACTTCCTCTCCGGCGGCACGCGGGCGCCGAACCCCGCCGAGCTGGCCGGCTCCGAGCGGATGCGCGCGCTGCTCGCGGACGCCGCGAAGGCCTACGATGCCGTCGTCATCGACACCCCTCCCCTCAGCGTCGTGACCGATGCCGCCGTGACGGGGACCGCCGCCGACGGCGTGATCTTCGTGGCGCGGATGGGCGCGACGAACCGCGAGCGGCTGCGGCGTGCCGTCGAGGACCTGCGCGGCGTCGGTGCGCCGGTCATCGGCGCCGTGCTCACGGACGTGCGGAACGGGCAGGAGGCCTACGTCTACTCGTACGGCTACGGCCGCCACTACGGCGCGGATGACGAGTAGCCGGCGCTGGCTGCTCCTGGCGGCGCTGCTGGCCGGGGTGTCCCGGCCGGGCGCCGCCCAGCAGGCGGCGCCGGTCCCGGCGGACTCGGTGCGCGGCGTCCGGCCGGGCGACGTGGTGAA
>CAYLJK010000386.1:0-2641 GCA_964383975.1 uncultured Gemmatimonadales bacterium
TCGTGGAGCACGGGCGTGGTCATGCCGCCGACGGGGAGCCAGCCGAGCACCTGGCCGAACGCCCACAGGAGCAGGAGTCCGAGCCAGAAGCCGGGGACCGACCAGGCGGTCAGCGCGGCGGTCCCGAGGAGCGCGTCGGTGCGGGAGCCCGCGCGGGTCGCCTGCGCGAGCGCGACGGCGATGCCGCCGGCGAACCCGAGCATCAACGCGGCGCCGCCGAGGAGGAGCGTCGCCGGCAGCCGCTCGGCGACGAGCGCGGCGACGGGGCGGTGGAAGACGAACGACTCGCCGAGGTCCCCGCGCGCCGCGTTGGCCAGCCAGCGCGCGTACTGCTGCGCCGGCGGGAGGTCGAGCCCGAACCGGGCGCGGAGTTGCGCGACGCGCGCGGGGTCGGCGCGGAGCCGTTCGGCCCCTTCGACCATGGGCGCGCCCGGCGCGAGGCGGGCGAGGGCGAACGCCGCGGTGGCGGCGAGGACCGTCGTGGCGGCGGCGGCGCCGAGCCGGCGGACCGCGAAGGCGAGCACGCCCTAGCGGTCGCGCGGCAGGCGCTGGTCCGGCGGGACGCGCCACTGCGCCACGGTGGCGAGCCAGTTGTCCGGCCGGACGGTCACGTCGGCGAACCGGCGATGGATGGCCGCCGTGTTGTTGGGCGAGTAGAGGAAGACGGCTGGCGCGTCGTCGTTGAGCCGGTCGAGCGCGGCCTGGTAGAAGGGCAGCGCGGCGTCCCGCGTCGGGGCGGCGGCGGCGAGCGCGAGGAGCGAGTCGAACGCGGGGCTGGTGTACGCGCCCTGGTTGTCGCCACCGGCGGCGCCGCTCCAGAACTGCGCCAGCATCGCCGGGCTCGGATCGAGCGTGCGGGAGAAGAGCGCGGCATCGAAGTCGCCGGCGCGCATCCGCCCGTCGAACACGGCGAACTCCAGCGGCTGGATCTCCACGGCGACGCCGATCCGCCGCAGTTGGTCCTGGATGAGCACCGCGGCTTGCTGGCGGGTACGGCTGGTCGTGGGGACGAGGAGCGTGAAGCGGAGGGCGCGCGAGCCGAGGCGGCGGACCCCGTCGGCGCCGCGCCGCCAGCCGCGCGCGTCGAGCAGCCGGCCGGCCTCGACCGTGTCGAACGGCACGGGCCGCAGCGGCGCGGCGGAGGCCCAGACCATCCGGGTCAGGGCGCCCGCCGGCACCTCGGCGTGCGCCCCGAACACCGCGCGGGCGATGGTCGCGCGGTCGAGGGCGAGCGCGAGGGCCCGGCGCACGTCGCGGTCCGCGAACAGCGGCCGCCGCAGGTTGAAGAGCAGGCCCGCGAGGAACGGCGAGGGGTATGGGATGAGGCGCAGGTCGGGCGCCGCGGCGACGCGCCCGAGCTCGTCCTTCTGCGGGATCGTCTCCATCGCGTCGGCATCGCCGGCGACGAGGGCGGTGACGGCGGTCGCGACGTCGGGGAGGATGCGCCAGACGATGCGGTCGAGCGCGGGACGGCCGAGGAACCAGGCGGTGTCCGCCTCGACCACGATCTCCGCGCCGGGCTCCCAGCGGAGGAACCGGAACGGGCCGGCCCCGACCGGGTCGCGGGCGAAGGACGACGAGGCGAACCGCTCGGGCGGGATGGTGTCGAGCAGGTGCTTCGGCAGGATCCGCAGGTGGTAGGTCGCGTCGTAGAGCTGCTCCGGGTACACGCGGCGGAAGCGGAACACGGCCGTGAGCGAGTCCTCCCGCTCCACCGCGGCGACCGGGTCCAGGTTCACCCGGTACGGCGAGCCGGTGAGCGTGTCGGTGTACACGCGGAAGGTGAAGACGACGTCGTCCGCCGTGACCGCGCGGCCGTCCTGCCACCGCGCCCGGGGATCGAGATGGAAGACCAGCGTGAGCGGGTCGCGGTGCTCCCAGCGGCGGGCCAGGACCGGCACGAAGCCCGCCGCGTCCACGGTGTTCAGGTCGGTCGTGAGCTCGGCGAGGCGCGGGAAGAGCCGGTCGCTGACGTGCGCCGCGAGCTGCGTCGCCGCGATCGGCGGGAGGAGGACGTCGGCGTCGCCCGGCACGGCCACGACGAGCGAGCCGCCGCTTGGCGCCGTGGACGGCGGCTCCTCCCGCGCGCAGGCGAGCGCGAGGAGTCCGGCCAGCAGCAGGTGGGACCGTCGGCGCACAAGCGCCAATCTAGGAATTCAGCGCCGCCACGTCCACGCGGGATCGGCGTAGCGCGGCACGAGGGCGAGGGCCCGCTCGCGCACCGCCGCGGGGAGCACGCCGGCCGCGCGCGCGGCGTCCCAGCGGCGCGCGGCGGCCTGCGCGACGCGGTGCGCGACGGCCTCCCACGTGGCACGCGCCGGACCGATGAGGTCCGCTACCCCGGTGGCGGACGGCGGGTCGAAGCGGCCGGTGGTGACGCCGGCGACCACGTCCTGGTCGGCGGCGAGGAGGATGCTCCCGTGCTGGAGGAAGGCCCCGCCGAGGCGTACCTGGGCGCTGCCGACGACCTTGCCGCCGCGCTCCGCCATGACCTCGCCACCCGCGGCGCTTGCGAAGCACGCGCCGGCACCGACGCCGGCCGCCGGCCGGTCCGCGGCGAGGCGCACGCCGGCCCCGAGGCTGTTCAGCCCCTCGGCGATCGCGGCGTGGATCTCCCGGTACGTCGCGCGGAGCGACCCGA
>CAYLJK010000387.1:0-2639 GCA_964383975.1 uncultured Gemmatimonadales bacterium
CCACACCGACTCCAGCGGCCGGCCCAGCGCCGTCCACGCCTCCTCGCCGTTGAAGGCGCGGTCCAGCGGCAGCGGCACCGGGCAGTCGTACAGCTCGATCGGCTTCCCCCAGCGCCGCACCGGGCCGAAGGCGATCTCGCGCCAGCCGATCGCCGCCGTCGGCTTGATCTCGATCGTGGCCGGCCCGCCGGGGCTGCGACCCAGCAGGTAGAGGAGCAGCGTGTGCGCGCCCGCCACCGCGGACTTCGTCATCAGCGTGCGCGACGGCTTCTCCTCGGAGTGCGTGTAGGGGATGTTGAAGCCCATCCCGCCGGTGCCGCTCGTCCCGATCTTCACGTATGCCCGCGCGCCGACGCGCTCCAGCGCCTCGAGCAGGATCTGCACGTGCCGGGTGAGCTGCGGGATCGGCATTGTCAGGACGAGGCGTTCGATCGCCTCGTGGTCCACCGTCCCCGCCGCGGAGGCGGCGAGGATCTCGCGCGACGAGCGGTACACGTCCTGGTACGCGAACGCCGTCGCGGTGTTCACGCAGTCCACGACGGCGTCGGGCCGGAAGCGCTCGAAGACCTGGACCAGGAAGGAGCGGCGCAGCACCTCCTCGGTGAGGTCGCCGTACACGTCGTCCACGAGGAGCCGGCGGCTCTCCGGGTCCGCGAGGATCCGCTCGCGCGGCGTCTTCGCGAGCGACGCGGGGACGTAGGCGTTCCCCCATTCGGTCGCGATCACGGTGTCGCCGGCGAACGGCGCGAGCGCCTCCGCGGTCTCGTCCACCTCGCGCTCCGTCAGGGCGACGAGCACGATCTGGCGGGGCCGGCAGTCGAGGAGGCGGCGGGCGATGGCGTGACCGACGAGGCCGCTGCCGCCGAGGATGACGATCGAGGTGCCCTTGAGGTCCATGACCCGCTTTCCAAGGTTCAGGTCGGGGGATCGGGCGGCGCCAGCCGCACCGCACGATACAACGCGGCCACCTCGTCTGGCGAGAGCGCTCGCACCGCCCCCTCGGACAGCCGTCCGAGCCGCACGGGGCCGTACGCCGTGCGCACCAGCTTCCGCACGCCGAGCCCGAGCGCGCGGCAGACCCGCCGGACCACGCGCTTGCGACCCTCGGTCAGCGTGAGCTCGAGCACGCCGCCGCGCGGGACGGGCGTGAATCGCCACACCAGCGGCCGCGCGGGGCCATCGTCGAGGCGGACGCCCGCATCGAGGGCCGCCGCCGCGGCGCCGTCCAGCCGCCCGGTGACCGTGACCGCGTAGGTCCGCGGGACCTCGCAGCGCGGGTGCATGAGCCGCGCGGCCAGCTCGCCGTCGGTCGTGAAGAGGAGCAGCCCCTCCGAGAGGACGTCGAGCCGGCCAACGGCGACGAGGGCGTCCGGCGCCCGCGGGATCAGGTCGAAGACGGAGGGCCACTTCGGGAGCGGCACTCGGGACGTCACGCAACCGGCCGGCTTGTGGAGCGCGAGCCAGAGCAGCGGCGCGAGCCGCAGCGGCCGGCCGTCGAGGGTGACGACGTCGCGCTCCGGGTCCACCGGGTCCCCGGGCCCGCGGGGCGGCGCGCCGTTCACCCGCACGCGCCCTGCCGCCACCAGCGCCGCGGCGCCGCGCCGCGAGGAAGCGCCCGCCCGCGCCAGGAAGCGCGCGAGCCGGAGCGCGGTCACGCCGGGCCGGAGGGCCCGGCGGGGGCCGGCCGCAGCGCGACCGCCAGCTCCTCGGTGCGCGGCAGGTCGGCCAGGTCGCTGAGCCCGAGGTGCTCCAGGAACAGGGGCGTTGTCGCGTAGAGGAGCGGTCGGCCCAGCCCCTCGGAGCGGCCGGCGACCTCGATGAGCCCCCGCTCCTGGAGCAGTCGCAGCACCCCGCCGGAGCTGACGCCTCGGATCTCCTCGATCTCGGCGCGCCCCACCGGCTGGCGGTAGGCGATCACCGCCAGCACCTCGAGCGCGGCGGCGGATAGCTTCACGGGCCGCGCCGCGAACGCTGCGCGCTCGATCGCCTCGGCGAAGATCGGGCGGGTGAGGATCTGCCAGCCGTCGGCGATCTCCACCAGCTCGACGCCGTGCCCGCCGGCCTCGTAGTGGTCGCGCAACTCGGCGAGCGCGCGCCGCCAGGCGTCCTCGCCGGCCTCCGGGTCGAGCACCGCCAGCTCGTCGAGGGCGAGCGGGCGCGGCGCGGCGAAGAGCGCCGCCTCAAGCAGTCTGGTACGCGGTTCCACGGGCGATCTCCAGCGGCGCAAAGGCCGCCGGCTGGGTGACGGAGCAGAGCCCGCGGCGCGCCAGCTCCAGCAGCGCGACGAGGGACGAGAGCACGTCGGAGACGGTGGGCCGTTCGCCGAGCAGTTCGCGCCAGTCGAACCGGTCGCGGTCGGCGAGGAGGTCGAGCGCGCGCCGCGTCGCGCCCTCCAGGTCGAGCGGCCGCGGCAGCACTCGCACGAGCGTCATGTCGGGCAGCATCGCGAGGACGCGGTCGAGCGCCTCGAGCAGTTCCTCGATCGCGAACTCCAGCGGCGGCGGGGGGGCCTCCGGCGCCGGCGGCACCCAGCCGCGGGCGTACCGCTCGGCCCGGCGGCGCGCCGCGCGCTCCATCCAGTCCGCGACCTCGCGGATCTGCTGGTACTCCAGGAGCCGGCGCACCAGCTCGTGGCGCGG
>CAYLJK010000388.1:0-2631 GCA_964383975.1 uncultured Gemmatimonadales bacterium
CGAGCGAAAGCGTGGTGCGGTCCCCCAGGAGCGTGTCGAGGCGCGCGGTGACGTTGCCCGCCGCGGGCTCCAGCGTCGGATGGCCGCCCGGGTACATCGCGTGCTTGTGGAGCGCGATCGAAAACTCGATGAGGAACTCCGCCAGCTCGCGCGAGAGCGCCGCGCGCTTCTCCGGGGCGCGGACCTGCGAGGGGCGGGTGGGCTCGGTCACGGGGGTTCCCCGAATAATAGGACGCGCTTGCCGCGACGCCAGCGCGGCGGCAACGTGTGATCATGATCACTTTCCGCTCCGCGGCCCTCGCCGCCCTCGTGCCGGCGGCCGCAGCCGCCCAGTCCCCGACCGTCCACCCGTCGCCGGTGCGTCCGGCCCACACCTACTCAATCGTGGCGGTGGACTCCGCCACGGGGCAGATCGGCGTCGCGGTGCAGTCCCACTGGTTCTCCGTCGGCGGGAGCGTCGCGTGGGCGGAGCCCGGCGTCGGGGCCGTCGCGACGCAGGCGTTCATCCTCCCGGCCTACGGCCCGCGGGCGCTCGCGCTGCTGCGCTCGGGCGTGAGCGGCCCGGCGGCGCTGCGGGCGCTGGTCCTGACCGATCCCGATTCGGCGATGCGGCAGGTCGCGGTGATCGACGCGCGCGGCCGGGCCCTCAGCCACACGGGCTCGCGCACCATTGCGGCGGCCGGCGGCCGCGTCGGCCGCTGGTACGCGGCCCAGGCCAACACGATGACGCGCGCCACCGTCTGGGACGCGATGGGACGCGCCTTCGAGACCGCGCGCGGGGACCTCGCCGACCGCCTCCTGGCGGCGCTGGAGGCAGCCGAGCGCGAGGGCGGCGACATCCGCGGCCGGCAGTCCGCGGCGCTGCTGGTGGTGAGCGGCGACGCGCAGCGGCCGCCGTGGGAGCGGCTGGTGGACTTGCGGGTGGAGGACAGCCGCGATCCCCTGGGAGAGCTGCGCCGCCTCCTCGTGGTGAGCCGCGCCTACCGGCGCGCCACCGAGGGGGACGACTTCCTCACGGCGGGGAAGGTGGACTCGGCGCTGGTAGCGTACGCCGACGCGGGACGCCTGCTCCCCGACAGCGCGGTGAACGGCGAGCTGGTGTACTGGCACGCGGTGACCCTGGCCGACCGCGGCCGTGTGGACGAGGCGATCCCGCTGTTCCGACGCGCATTCGCGCAGGACACGCTGTGGGGGACCTTGCTGTGGCGGCTGCCCCGTTCGGGGCTGCTCGCCGCCGACTCCGCGACGATCGCGCGCATCCTGCGGGAGGCGATGCCGCTGCGAGCGGGCGCGCCGCCGCGCCGCCGCCCCTAGGCTACCAGCGCACGATCCACGCCGCCCACGGGCCGCTGTCGCCGCTCACCACCGCCTGCGCGAGCGTGCGGGCCGTGAACATCGGTTCCACGTCCGGCTGGTCCGGGAGCAGCGGCCGCAGCTGGGAGGTGTCCCACGGCTGGTCGGAGGCCATGACCAGCGCGACGTTCGCGCCCAGCAGCCGGGCCCTTGCCTGGCGCGCCGCCGAGATGTTCTGGTCGGCGCGGCCCCGGTCGCCCCCGGTCACGAACGGCCGCGCGCTCACCTCGGCCGTGACGATGAGGTCCATCCAGTGATCGCCCGCGCGCGACGCGCGGCTCACGCGCTGGCGCGGCCACACCAGGCGCGGCAGCTCGTTGGTCCGGAACGCGACGACCAGCAGGTGCGCGGGGCGGTCGAGTCGGACCTTCACCGCCGAGCCGGAAACCGCGACTTCCACGATCCCGGGGCCGAACGTCGAATCGCTGCCGAGCGTGGCCCGCTCCAGCGCGATGTCCTGCGCGGCCAGCGCTGGTGGGACGGCGAGGATGGCGGCCAGGGCCAGGGTGGCGGTGCGCATGGGATCCTCCAGGACGGCGACGACGCGATCCCGTCGCGGGTCGCGTCATGCACCTCCGTCCGGCAGCGCCTGCACCAGCCACGCCGCCCAGGCGGCGGAACGGCGGCGCAGCAGCGAGGCCGGGAACGCGTTCAAGGCGTAGTCGGGCGAGAGCGTGCGGACGAGCGCGGCCGAGGGGATCCCGCCGCCCCACTCCTCCTCGGTGACGACGACCAGCAGCGCGTTGTAGGCGGGACGGAAGGCCGGCGCGCGTGTGCCCGGACGGTAGGGCGAGAGGCGGTGGAAGCCCGGCTCGATGGGGCGGGCCTCGAGGAGCCGCAGGTTGAACTGCCGGTCCATGCTGTAGAGAAAGACGGTGCCGCCGGCGCGCAGCTCGAGCGCCACCATCCGTCCGTACGGGTCGAGGGCGACCGGCCCCTTCCCGAAGACGGCCGTGTCCCCCGCCGCCTGGTAGAGCGACGGCGGGATCGGTGCGAGGTCCACGCGGCCCGCGCACGCGGCGAGGGCGCCCGCGGCGAGCAGGACGACCAGGTTGCGACGCGTCATCACCCGTACATTCGCGCCGCCAACCGCGGTCCGCAAACGCGAACGGCCCCGGCTCACGCCGGGGCCGCCCTTGATTCCCGGGTTCCGATCCCCGGCTCTCAGTACATCCCGCCCATGCCGCCGCCGGGCGCGGCCGGGGTCGCCTTCTCCTCCTCCTTCTTCTCGACCACGACGCACTCCGTGGTGAGCAGGAGCCCGGCGATGGACGCGGC
>CAYLJK010000389.1:0-2610 GCA_964383975.1 uncultured Gemmatimonadales bacterium
CTCCAGTCATGCGGCAGGTCGAGCCGCCTCCAGGCGCGGTCATCGAAGCCCGGCCGCTCCGCTCCCGCCACGTCGCCGAGCGTGAACCGCCAGCCGGGGTCCATCGAGAGCCGACGGCGCTGGGCGTGTGCGGGACCCACCGCGGCCGCGGCGAGCAGCATCGCGACCAGCCACGCTGCACCTTGCATCCGTGCCTCCGCGCCTCCGCGCCCTCTTGTCGCTATCGCTCCAGCACCAGCATCCCGTACGCCGGGAGCGTCACCACGCTCCCCTGCCAGCGGCGATCCGTGAGCAGATCCCGCGCGCCGCCAACGTCGAAGCCGGCGACGGTGAAGCGCGCCTCCCGGGGCCGGGCGTTCACCAGCACGACGAGGCTGTCACGCCCGTAGGCGATGATGTCGTCGGGCAGGCTCGTTTCGACGGCGCGCAAGCGGCCCCGGAGCAGCGCGGGGCGCGTGCGCGCGAGCTCCAGGACCTTCGCGTAGAAGGCGCGGGCGCCCGCGCCGTCCCGCTGGTCCCAGGCGATGGGGTCGCGTTCGAAGAGGCGGAGCGTCTGCGGGCTCTCGATCTCCTGCCCGTTGTAGAGCATGGGCCGGCCCGGGAGCAGGGCCATCGCCACGAATGCGGCGCGGGCGCCCGCCGAACCGCGGAACAGCGTGACCGGCGGACTGTCCCAAGCGGTCTCGTCGTGGTTGGTCGTGAAGCGCAGCCGCATCCCTCCGGCGGGCATCGAGTCCTGCTCGGCCAGCATGCGCTGCACGTACGCCGACGCCGGAGTCTCGCCCCGCCACACGGTCTTGAGGGCGTTGTAGCCGTCCCAGCCGTACGTGAGGTCGAAGCCGGCGCGGTGCAGCGCGAGGTCGCCCCACTCGGCCAGCAGCAGGACCGGCCGCGGCACGGCCGCGCGCAGCTGCGGCGTGGCCTCGCGCCAGAAGTCCGTCGGCAGGAATCCGGCCACGTCCACGCGGAACCCGTCGAGGCCGAACTCCTGGAGCCACCAGCGCATCGTGGCGATCATCTCCCGCCGGACCTCGGGGTTGCCGTAGTCGAGCTGCACCACGTCGGTCCAGTCGGTGAGCCGGCCGCTCGCGTCGCGGGGTACCATCGGCGCGCCCGTCGAGTCGCGGAAGTACCAGTCCGGGTGCTCCCGCACCCAGGGGTGGTCCGGCGCCGTGTGGTCAGGGACGAAGTCGATGATGAGCTTCATCCCGCGTGCATGCACCGCCTCCACGAGCGCCCGGAAGTCCCCGGCAGTGCCGAACGACGGCTCGAGGGCGCGGAAGTCCCGCACCGCGTACGGCGAGCCAAGCGTCCCCTTGCGGTTCGCCACCCCGATGGGATGGATGGGCATCAGCCACAGGACGTCCGCGCCGGAGGCGGCGATGCGGTCGAGGCCGGCGATGACACCCCGGAAGTCGCCCGACGGCGAGAAGTCGCGAACGAAGACCTGGTAGATGGCGGAGCGGGCGACCCAGGACGTGTCCGGGGCCAGGGTGGGCACGGCGGTCTCCGGGCGTTCGGCGGGCTTGCAGGCTAGGGCCGCCAGCCCCGCGGCGAGCAGCGCGGCGATCGTACGCATCGAGCACCTCTCCTTCGCATGGCTACAGCCGCGTCGTGATGTCGATCGCGATGGCGGTGCCGGGCGCGAGGTCGAGGGCGACCGTGCCGTCCCCGGCGACGGTCACCGTCCTGCCCGCGCACGAGCCGCCGGCCAGGCCGCCCGTGAGCCGGTCGCAGTAGCTCCCCGGCGCCAGGCCGGTGGGGACGGTCGCCACCACCGTCGCGGCGCCGTTGTTGATGGCCACGAACCCCTTGTACCCGCGCGAGAACCCGATGGCGTCGGCGCCGTCGTCCCACCAGTGCGTGATGGCGGTGCCGGCGACGATGCGCCGGAAGCCGACCATCATCCGGATGGACGGGTCGCGGTGCTCGCACACCCAGTCGCCGCTCGAGGCCGTCTCGAAGCTCGCCGCGCACACGACGTCCTGGGTGTTCCCGCCGGCGTCCGACGGCGGGCCCTGGCTGTTCCCCGCCGGGCACTCGAAGACGTAGGACGAGAGGACGGAGGGGAAGCCGTACGGCTGCGCCAGCATCCACACGTTGGCGAGCCGGAAGGTGTTCCCATGGCGCCAGCTGAGGCCGCACTGGTGCTGCGTGTCGTGGTTCTGGAGGAAGACCACCGCCTTGTTCGACGGCATCAGGCCCCAGGCCGCCTCGGAGAACCGGTTGCCCGGCGTGCCGTCCGGGTTGAGCTGCCAGATCCCCTGGCCCCCGATGCGGCGGAACTTGTCCCCGACGCCCGTGAACGTGAATTCCGTGATGTCCGCCGCCCCGCCGGAGCTGTAGCCCTCGCCGTAGTAGTCGTACGCGGTGAGCGCCTCACCCGCTCCGCCGACGACCTCCAGGAAGACGTACGGCAGGCGCCGCCCCTCGGCGGCGAGCGTGAGGTTCACGCGCCTCAGAATGTCGTCGAGTTCCACCTGCTGGATGTGCTTCGCGGCATCGATGCGGTAGCCGGCCACGCCCAGGCGGGCCAGCATCAGCAGGTAGTCCGCGATCTTCTGGCGCACGGAGGCGAGACCGGTGTTGAGGTCCGGCAGGCCGAACAGC
>CAYLJK010000390.1:0-2597 GCA_964383975.1 uncultured Gemmatimonadales bacterium
TCAATGGAGCCGGTCGCCTTCTCCTCGAGGGCCTTGAGCTCGTCCGGCGTGAACGTCACGTACTGCCCCTTCGCGAACTCGAAGCCCTTGATCATCTCCTCCTTCTCGACCTTCTCCCCCGTCCGGCCGTCCACGTACTGCTGCTTGCAGCGCGCCCCGGTCCTGCGGTTGATCCAGTTGAAGCTGACGGTCGCCGAGGATTCCGCGGCGGCGTAGAGCTGGATCGGGACCGAGACGAGCCCGAACGAGATCGTCGCCGAGCCGATGGGACGGGCGCTCATGATGGCTGCTCTGTGAGGGACGGCGAAGGATAGGCCGGCGGCGGGAGGGGACGCAACGGCAAGCCGGGAGCCGCTCCCCGCTTCACGTCACGCGCCCCCGCCCCCCGGCCGGCGCCGCCAGCGCCGCATCCGACCCCCGGATGTCCTCCACCGTCGTCGTGCGGAAGAAGTGCGTGACCTTCTCCGCCGTTGCCTTCCACGCCTCGTGCGCGGCGCAGGCGGTGTGGTCCGAGCAGGTCGGGCGGCCGAGGAGGCAGAAGCGGCGCTCGACGATGGCGTCGAACGGCCCGACGACGCGCGCCAGCGTCAGCCGCTTCGGGTCCACGGCGAGGCAGAAGCCGCCGCGCGGGCCGCGCGTCGAACGCAGGACGCGGTTCCGGACCAGCGTGTTCAACGTCTTCGAGAGGTAGTTAGCGGGGATGCCCAGGGCGTCGGCGATCGTGTCCACGCGCACCGGCTCCTCTCCCTCGCAGTGGTTCGCGAGGTAGAGCACGGCGCGGAGGGCGTACTCGGCGGTCTGACTCAGCATGCAGGCGGCTCCGGAGGCGGCGGGGCGCACCGCAATATGCGCGGGGGCGGGCCGCGGGCCTAGCGCCGGCCGGGCGCCGCGCCCTTGCGCGGCCGCCCCGGGGGCCGCTTGCTTGCACCGATGCCTCCACGCCGGACCGCACCTTCCGACCCGCTGGCCCTCTACCGCGCGAAGCGCTCGGCCGACCGCACGCCCGAACCGTCCGGCGCCGCCGTCGTGCCGGCGGCCGCCGAGGGACGCCTCTTCGTCGTCCACAAGCACGCCGCCACCCGCTTGCACTTCGACCTGCGCCTTCAGATGGAAGCGGTGCTGCGCTCGTGGGCGGTGCCGAAGGGGCCCTCGAAGAACTCGGCCGACAAGCGGCTCGCCGTCCTCGTCGAGGACCACCCGCTGGAGTACGGCGACTTCGAGGGGATCATCCCCGAGGGGAACTACGGCGCCGGGGCCGTGATCGTCTGGGACCGCGGCGCCTGGGTCCCCATCGGGGACCCGCGCGAGGGACTCGAGAAGGGCAAGCTCCTCTTCGACCTGCGGGGTTACAAGCTCCGGGGGCGCTGGACACTGGTGAAGATCAAGACGGCGAAGCAGGAGTGGCTTCTCATCAAGGAGCGCGACGGGTACGTCGAGCGGGACGGCGACGCCTTCCCCCAGGGGTCGGTGCTCTCCGGGCTCACCGTGGAGGAGCTGCGCGACGGCGCCGACCCGGGCGCGGCGCTGGCGGTGGACCTGGCGAGGGCGAAGGTCCCGCGGAAGGCCGTCCGGGTGGCGGACGTCACGCCGATGCTCGCCGAGACGCGCGAGGCGCCGTTCTCGAAGGCGGGATGGCTCTTCGAGCTGAAGCTGGACGGCTACCGTGCTCTCGCCGCGCGCGAGGGGGGCCGCGCGGCGCTTCGCAGCCGCAACGGCAACGACCTCGGCGCAACCTTCCCGGAGGTGGTGCGCGCGCTGGAGAAGCTCCCCTTCGATGGCCTCATCCTCGACGGCGAGATCGTCGTGCACGACGAGCGGGGGCTGCCCGCCTTCCAGCGGCTCCAGCAGCGCGGCCGCCTCACGCGGCCGATCGAGGTGCGGCGCGCCGCGGTGGACCTCCCCGCCACGCTCTACGTCTTCGACTGCCTCGCGGCGCAGGGCCACGACCTACGGGGCCTCCCGCTCACGGCGCGCAAGGAGGTGTTGCGGCGTGTCCTCCCCGCCGCGGGCGCGCTGAAGTTCCTCGATCACGTCGAGGAGCACGGGGAAGGGCTCTACGCGCATGTGGAGCGGATGGGCCTCGAGGGGATCGTCGCGAAGAAGGCGGACAGCCCCTACCGGATGCGCCGCTCGGCGGACTGGGTCAAGGTGCGCGCCGAGCGCGTGGACGACTTCGCGGTGGTGGGCTTCTCGCGCCCGAAGGGATCGCGCACCGGCTTCGGCGCGCTGCACCTGGCGACTCACGTTGATGGCCAGCTCACCTACGCGGGTCGCGTCGGGAGCGGCTTCACCGACCCGATGCTCGCCGAGGTGGCGGAGACGCTGGAGGCCCATCGCCGCGACGCCCCGCCGTGCATCGGCCGGTGCCCGCCGGGGAAGGGGGAGACCTGGGTCGAGCCGACGCTGGTGGCCGAGGTGCGCTTCAGGGAGTGGACGGACGAGGGGCTGCTCCGGCAGCCGGTGTTTCTGCGGTTCCGGAGCGACAAGGAGGTTGGGGCGTGCGAGCGGGCGGGGAGCCGGGAGGGAGGGCGGGCGGAAGAGAAGGAGGACGCGCGGGAGGGGCGCCGCGACGCCGCGGAGGGGGCTCCCTCCCGCGC
>CAYLJK010000391.1:0-2588 GCA_964383975.1 uncultured Gemmatimonadales bacterium
ACAGCGCAAGGGCGGCCGGGTGGCGATGGTGACCGTCGGCCATTTCTGGCTGCCCGCGATCCGCCCGCACGTGGAGGCCGGGCGCCTGCGCGTCGGCTTCGCGATGATCCCGCACGCGGCGGACGTGGCGCCGGCGACCGTCCTCTACGCCTCGGGCTACGCGGTGCCGCGGACCGTCCGCCACAAGCGCCTGTCGGTCGAGCTGGCGGCGTGGATGGCGGACTCGGCGGCGCAGGCCACGCGCGCCGCCGGTTTGCTGGAAATCCCGGCCCTCGCGTCGGTGTCCGAGCGCATCGCGCGCGAGGACACCCTCGGATGGGAGGCGGCCTTCACGCGGGCCGTGCCGTTCGGCCGCGAGCCCTGGGGCGCCCGCGTCGAGGCGTGGCGCGAGGTCGAGGCCATCCTCCCGGACATCATGGACCGCGTCATCATGCGGGGCGAGGACGTCGCGGCGGTGCTGCGCGACGTGGCGCGGCGGGTGGACGCGGTGCTGGAAGGCGGGAGAGCGGGAGAGCGGACCGGAGGGAGGGCGGCGCGGTGACGCTGCGACGGTTTCGCATCGGCGTCGCCGCGGCGGCGCTGCTCGCCGGCGCCGCGGCGGTGGCGTGGCACGTCGCGGCGGACGCCCGGGCGCGTCGTGCCGCCCGGGAGCGCGCGGCCGTCGCGGCGGCCGATGAGGTGGGCGCGCTACTCGGTGGCGGGCTCGCGCCGGGCGAGGCTGCCGGCGCCGTCGGTCGCCGCCGCGGCCTCCGGATCGAAATCTGCGGGCCGCCGGTCTCGGAGCCGTGTCCGCCGGATCTGCTCGCCGCGCTGCGTCGTGACGAGGCGCCGCGCGCGGTCCCCGGCGGCGTCGCCGCGCCGCTCAAGGACGCCGACGACTGGGATGTCATCGGCGCCGTCGAGGTCGGCGTCCTGCACGAGGCGCGGCGGAGCCTCGTGCGCGGGAGCGTCGGGTGGCCGCTCCTCGCCATCGCCGCCGCGGCACTGCTCCTTCAGCGCTGGGGCGCGCGGGCGTCCGCGCGGCGCCGCCGGGAGACGCTGACGGCATGGAGCTTCCTCGGCGTCCCCGCGATCCATCTCGCCGTGTGCTCCATCTTCCCGGTGCTCTTCACCGGCTACCTGGCCTTCCACCGCTGGGACCTGGTCGCGCCGGAGAAGCCGTTCGTGGGGCTGGGCAACTTCCGCGAGCTGGCCGCGGACCCGCTGTTCTGGACCACGCTGCGCAACACCGCGCTGTATGTGCTGTACGTCCCCGTCACCATGGCGCTTGCCCTGGCCCTGGCGCTGCTCCTGAACCGCGCCCGGCCGGGCATGCGGCTGCTCCGCGCGGTCGTCTTCCTGCCCTACGTGACGAGCGCCGTCGCGATCGCCCTCGTCTGGCAGTGGCTCTTCAACACCGACTTCGGCCTCATCAACTTCGGCCTCCGGCTCGCCGGCCTCCCCGGCCTCGACTGGCTCGGCGATCCGCGCACCGCGCTGCCGGCCATCATCCTCGTCACCATCTGGACGCAGGTGGGCTACCAGATGGTGATCTTCCTGGCCGGGCTCCAGGGGATCCCGCAGTCCTACCTCGACGCCGCCGTGGTGGACGGCGCCGGACGCTGGCAGCGCTTCCGCCACGTCACGCTCCCGCTGCTCCGCCCGGTGGTCCTGTTCGTGCTCGTCACCGGCATCATCTCCGGCTTCCAGGTCTTCACGCTCGTCTACCTCATGACCGAGGGCGGGCCGCTGCACAGCACCGACGTGCTCGTCTACCGCATCTACCAGACGGCGTGGGAGTTCCTCCGCTTCGGCTATGCGTCGGCGATGGCGCTCGTCCTCTTCGGCGTGCTGCTCCTCGCCACGGTGGTCCAGTTCCGCCTGCTCGGACGGCGGGTGGAGCTGTCGTGACGCGGGCCGGGCGCGTGGCGGACGTGGTCGCCTGGAGCGGGATGGCGCTCCTGGCCTTCCTCATGCTCCTGCCGTTCCTCTGGATGCTCGGCACGAGCCTGATGGACGAGCTGGGCGTCTTCCGCTTCCCGCCGCCGGTGATCCCGGCGCCGCCCCGCTGGCGGAACTACCCCGAGGCGCTGACCGCGCTGCCGTTCGCGCGGTTCTTCGTGAACTCCGTGGCCTTCGCGGGCGCGGTCGTCGCGGGGCAGGTCCTCACCAGCGCCCTGGCGGCCTACGCCCTCGCCCGGCTCGACTTCCCGGGCCGCGACCGCCTCCTGGTGGTGGCGCTGTCGGTCATCATGGTCCCGGGGATTGTGCTGCTCATCCCGCGCTTCCTGCTGCTCACGGCGCTCGGCTGGGTGGACACCTGGCCCGGCCTGATCTCCACCGAGCTGGTGAGCGTGTGGGGGATCTTCCTGCTGCGGCAGTTCTTCCTGTCCGTCCCGCGCGAGCTGGAGGAGGCCGCGCGGCTCGACGGGGCCGGGGAGTGGACGGTCTTCACGCGTATCGTCCTGCCGCTGTCCGGACCCGCCCTCGCCACGCTCGCGCTCTTCGCCTTCGTGGACGCGTGGAAGAACTTCCAGTGGCCCCTCATCGCGACGCGGTCCATGGAGATGCGAACCGTCGAGCTGGGGATGGCCGCCTTCCATTCGTTC
>CAYLJK010000392.1:0-2575 GCA_964383975.1 uncultured Gemmatimonadales bacterium
CCGCTTCCTGTCGGCAGGCCGGGTAGAAGATCTCTTCCTCGATCGTGGTGTGGACGGTCAGCTCGGCGCCGAGCGCCGCGGCCAGCGCCTGCTTCTTGCCATCGTCCATCCGGTTCTTGGATTTCTCGTACTTGTCGAACAGCGGCGGGCTCCCCTGGTACAGCTCCACCCGCTCTTTCAGTTCCGGGCCCACCTGGTCGAGATAGGCGACGACCTCGTTGTGCAGCTCTCGGCTGTCCACCGCGAGATGGTCCACCTTCGCCGAGAACAGGTCCCGAATGATGCCGCGGGTGAGCGACGTCTCACGCTGGATGAGCGTGGGGGCGCGGGCGAACGTCGCCTTGCGGTTGATCTTCTTCCACAGCTTGAGCAGCGAGTCCAGCTCGCGGCGGAAGCTCTCCTCTGTCACGTCCTCGCCCACCGTCCGGACGATGACGCCCCCCGCGTCGCGCGGGAGGATAGTCGAGACCATCTCGCGCAGCCGGGCGCGCTCCTCCCGCGACTCGATCTTCCGGCTGACCCCCACCTTCGAGGCATACGGCATGTAGACGAGGAACCGGCCCGCGATGGAGATCTGGCGCGTGATCCGCGGGCCCTTGCTGCCGATCGGCTCCTTGCTGACCTGCACCAGCAGGGTCTGGCCGCGCTTCACCAGGTCCTGGATGGGGGGGAGCTTGCCGCGGCGGACCTCGCGGCCGCCGTTCCCGGTGCGCGGCGGCTCGCTCTCGGCGACGGCCGAAGCGGCCGCGGCGTCCGCCGCTTCGTCGGCGTCGTCCGGTTCCCGCTCCTCGTCCATCTCCTCCTCGTCGGGTTCGACGAGGTCCGAGGCGTGGAGGAAGGCGCTCTTCTCGTGCCCGATGTCTACGAAGGCGGCCTGGATCCCCGGCAGGACCGCGTCCACCTTGCCGAGGTAGATGTCGCCCACCGTCCGGCGGGCGTCCGGCCGATCCACGAGCAGCTCAACGAGGGTGTCGTCCTCGAGGATGGCGACGCGGGTCTCCTTCGGGGACCCGTTGATGAGAATCTCGCGTTTCAACGCTCAGTACTCCGGCAGCACCGGAGGCCACGCTGCCCGGGGAGCCCCCGGGCACGTGCCCCGATGCCGCACCGAATGGGGTGGTCCGGGCGCCCGGCGTGGGCGAGCGGACCGCAGAAATCGACGCGCCGGCCAAGCGACGTTCGTCCTGCTCGCCCGGGCCGGCTGCCGCGTCACGTCTCATGGTAGGAGCTAAGTTACTGCGGCGATGGAAGATAGGCAATAGCCAACAGGCAATGGGCAATGGTCACACGTGTAGCGGAAGCTGGCTGAGAGCGCCGTGGACGAGCGCCCCGCCCAGCACCTATCCCCTAGGGCCGGCTCCCCAGCACCTCCCCCAGTATCTGCCGCGCTATCACCAGCCGCTGTATCTCGCTCGTGCCCTCCCCGATCTCGCACACCTTGGCATCCCGCATCATGCGCTCGACGGGGTACTCCGTCGTGTACCCGTAGCCCCCGTGGAGCTGGACCGCCTTGATCGTGGTGCGCATCGCCAGCTCGGAGCAGAAGAGCTTGGCCATGGCCGCCTCCTTCTTGTGGGGCCTGTCCTGCTGCTTGAGCGTGGCGGCCTGGTAGAGGAGGAGCCGGCCCGCCTCGATCTCCATCGCCATGTCGGCGAGCTGGAAGTGGACCCCCTGGAACGAGGCGATGTGACGGCCGAACTGCTTCCGGACGCTGGTATACGCCAGGGCCTCCTCGTACGCCCCCTCCGCGATGCCGAGGGAGACGGCGGCGATACCGATGCGGCCGGCGTCGAGGGTCCTCAGGAACTGGACGAACCCCTCGCCTTCCGGCCCGAGCATGTTCTCCCCGGGGACGACGCAGTCCTCGAAGACGAGCTCGCGCGTGTCCGAGGCGCGCCAGCCCATCTTGTCTTCCTTCTTGCCGGCGCGGAGCCCCGGCGTGCGCGGCAGGGAGGGGTCGTGCCCGACGCCCAACTCCGCGGCCTGCGCCATGTCGGACGAGTCCTTGCAGACGATGAACGACGTGATGCCGCGGGTGCCCTTTCCCGGGCTCGTTCGGGCCGTCGCGACGAACACCTCACCCACGCCGGCATGGGTGATGAAGATCTTGGAGCCGTTCAGCACCCAGTCCCCGCCGCGACGCACGGCCGTCGTCGCGGTGCCGCCCGCGTCCGAGCCCGCCCCCGGCTCGGTGAGCCCGAAGCCGCCCAGCACGCGGCCCGAGGCGAGCGCCGGCACCCAGCGCGCCCGCTGCTCGTCGGTCCCGAATTCCATGATCGGGGACGTCCCGAGGTTCGTGTGGGCCGAGACCGTCAGCCCGTGCGAGGCGTCCACCTTCGACAGCTCGTGGACCGCGACGATGTACGAGAGATAGTCCATCCCCGCGCCGCCCAGCTCCTCGGGCCACGGGATGCCGAGGAGGCCCAGCTCCGCCATCTGCTTCACGGTCGGCCAGGGGAACTCGGCCGCGGCGTCGTAATGCCGCGCGACCGGCGCGACCTCGCGCTGCGCGAACTCTCGCACCATGTCGCGCACCTCGAGGTGCTGCTCGCTGAGGAAGAGGCGGTCGTCCATA
>CAYLJK010000393.1:0-2567 GCA_964383975.1 uncultured Gemmatimonadales bacterium
AGATAGAGGATCTCGCCCTCGAAGCTCTGTCCGCCCTCCTTGGTCTTGTAGTTGATGACGCCCGACTGCGCGTTCCCGTACTGGGCGTCGAGGCCACCCATGATCACGTCCGCGCTCTCCAGGGCCAGGGCCGCGATACTCAATCCGGTTCCGACGAGCGGATCGCGCACCGGGACGCCGTCGACCTGGTACTGCACCTCGCCCGCCCGTCCGCCTCGGAAGTGGAGCGCCTCTCCCCGCGCGACCACTCCCGCCTTGAGCCCGATCAGCTCGCTCATTTCGTCCACGGGGAGGTTCTCGACATCGGAGGCTCGCACCTCGTGCGAGGTCTGGGTGGACTTCATCTTGATCCGCTCTCGGGCCGCGGTGATCTCGACGAGGTCCATGATCCCGACCACCTTCTGCTTGAGCTTGAAGGTCAGGCTCGTCGTCTCGCCCCGGTCGACGCGGACATCGGAGAGCAGTTGGTCCTCGTAGCCGATCATCATCACCTTGACGGAGTAGTTGCCGACCGGGATGTTCTTGATGTTGAAGACCCCGGCGTCATTCGTCATCCCGCCCCACGGGGTGCCCAGGATCACGATGTTGGCGTAACCCAGAGGCTTCCCTTCGGAGTCCGTCACCTTGCCCGTCACGGTGCCGGAACCGGAGCCCGTGCCGGAACCGGAGCTACAGCCCGCGCCGGAGCCGGCCGCGCCGCCGCCCGATGAGGAGGTCGGCGAGATCACGATCCCGTTCGCGGAGCCCGAGCCGTCACCTCCGCCGGCTCCCGCGCCGCGTCGCAGCATCCCGGCGCAGCCCGCCGTGAAGGCCGAGGACGAGTTGGAGTTCCTCCGATCTGTCACGTCCACGGTGGCCCCCGCTCGGACGCCCAGGACCAGGGCCGCGCCAAGGGGCGGCGGGAACCCACCGCCGCCGCCGCCCGCCCCGGAGCCCCGGGCGGAACCGGCGCCTGCCCCGCCCGCGGAGAAGCGCGTCGAGGTGGCGGCCGCCGCGCACCTGGTGGACCTGGGCCCCGCGGAGGAGGAACCCGCACCTGCGGCCGAGGGAGCCCCGGCGGCGGACGAGGCGAAGACGCTGGTCTGCGGGGAGTGCGGCGCGCTGAACCGGCCGACCGAGTGGTACTGCGAGAAGTGCGGCGCTGAGTTGTCGTCGTTCTGACCGGGACGCGCAGCGGTGAACGCGGACGGGGCCGGAGGGATCACCCTCCGGCCCCGTCGCCATCCCGGTCCGGGACCTCAGGCCTGCTTCGCGGCGAGGCGCCTCGCCATGCGGCTCTTCTTGCGGGCCGCGGCGTTGCGGTGGACGAGTCCCTTGCGGGCACCGCGGTCGAGCGCCTGGGCCGCGGCGGCGACCGCGGCCGGGGTCAGCTCGGCGCGCCCCTTCTTCACCGCGGTCTTGATGGCGGATCGCTGCGCGCGGTTGCGCTCGGCGCGGGCGCGGGCCTGGCGCATGCGCTTCTTGGCGGAACGGATCTTCGGCACGTTCGGTCCTTATGATGCGTGGATGACAACTCGTTAGAGCGCATGAGTTTATCCACGGGAGGCCGCTTTGACAACCCCGGCGCCGGCAGTTACGTTCCGCGCTTCCCGTGGCCGACGTCCTCCTCATCCTGCCGATCCTGCTGTTCTCCGTGGTCCTCCACGAGTTCGCGCACGCCTGGACGGCCTGGCGGGCGGGGGACGAGACGGCGTGGCGGCTCGGCCGGCTGACGCTCAACCCGCTCCCGCACATCGATCCGCTGATGAGCGTCGTGGTGCCGGTGGCGCTGTGGGTCATGAGCAGCGGCACCTTCACCTTCGGCGCGGCCAGGCCGGTGCCGGTGGTGCCCGCGAACTTCAGGCGGCCACGCCGCGACGACGTGATCGTCTCGGGGGCGGGGATCGCGGCGAACCTCCTCCTCGCGGCGCTCTGCGCCGGGCTCTTCGTGGCGCTGGGCGCGGCGGGGCGCGACGGCGCGGAGCTGCTCACGACGCTGCAGCAGGTGTTCGCCATCGGGTTGTTCCTGAACGTGCTGCTCGCCTTCTTCAACCTCCTGCCGCTGCCGCCGCTCGACGGCTCGCACATCGTCGCGCAGCTGCTCCCGGCGGCGTGGCGCCCGCGCTACCTCCGCGCGGGGCGCTACGGCTTCGTCGCGCTGCTGCTGGCGATGTGGCTGCTGCCGGACGTGTGGGGCACGGTCTTCTGGCCGGTGACGGCGGTGACCGAGGCGGCGCGCGAGGCGCTCAAGCCGTGGGCCCTGGCCGCGCCGTGACGGCGACACCGCTTTCCGCGGCGGAGGCCCCGGACGCCGGCTTCGTCGTCACGCTGGACCGCTATTCCGGGCCGCTCGACCTCCTCCTCCACCTGATCCGGCGCGAGGAGATCGACATCTGGGACATCCCGATCGCGCGGATCGCCGACCAGTTCCTCCAGGCCATCCATGCGCTCGGGCTCGACGAGGCGGCGGCGTACCTCGAGATGGCGGCGCGGCTGCTGCGCATCAAGGCGCAGATGCTGTTGCCGCGGCGCGGCGATGGCGAGCCGTGGGACGACCCGCGCGCCGAGCTGGTGCGCCGGCTCCTGGA
>CAYLJK010000394.1:0-2565 GCA_964383975.1 uncultured Gemmatimonadales bacterium
GTGGTGCGCAACGTCGCAGAGGCCCTGGGCGACGTGCGCGTGGAGGAGGCGGTGACCTACCTCGTGCGGCTCCTGGAGCACGAGGACGTGCGGGTGCAGCGCACCGCGCTCGTTGCCCTGGCCCGCATCGGCACAAGCGCGACGGCCGAGCCGCTCAGGCGCATCCTGCGTGAGGGCGCGCCGGAGCAGCGCGCGCTCATCGCCGCGAACGTCACGGGACCCCTCGCCCGCGCCCTCGCACTCCCGCTCGTCGCCGCCCTGGACGCGGAGGGCAACGCGGACGTGGCGCGGGAGTGCGCCCGCGCCCTCGGCCGCATCGCCTCGACCGAGGCGGTGCGGGCGCTGGCGAAGGCGGCCGAGCCTGGAGGCAAGCTGATCGGCCGGAAGTCGGCCTCCGCGCGCCTCGCCGCGGTCGAGGGGCTGCGCCTGGCGGGCGACGCCGGGCGGGCGGCGCTGGAGGCCCTGGCGGAGGACGGCGACCGCGCCGTGCGGGAGGCGGTGCGCGCCGCACTCCGGCGGTGAGCGCGGCGGCGCGGCGCGTTGCCACGCCCTCCGCCGCGCCGTAAGTTGACCCGCAGCCCATGTTCAACCAGGAGCTGTACGTCTCGGCTTTCGCGCGCGCGGTCCACGTGCTGCGCCAGCGGTCCTCCACCAAGGATCAGCAGAAGGCCGCGCTCCGGGCCCTCGTCGCCCTCGCCGAGCTACAGGCGGCCTCGCTGCGCCTCTACGACGGCGGCCTCTCGGTGGACGACCAGTCGCTCCCGGACAGCATCCCCCATCTCGCGCTGCTCATCGAGCGGATGCAGGCCCACGGCATCCAGGAGCTGCTCATCGGGCGCCAGTCGGAGCCCGCCGAGCTGCTGGCCCTGCTCCGCGGCCTCGCGGCCGAGCCGGGGCAGGGAGGCTCGATCAAGGAGCGCCTGCGGGACGCCGGCTCCACGCGCGTGATGGTCGTCCTCGAGGCGCCCGCGGGGCGCCCTGGCCGCCGCCCCGCCTCGGTCACGCAAGCCTTCGAGGTCGCAGACATCGCCAAGGCGGAGGAGGCCGCGGCGCTGGAGGAATGGGAGAAGTTCCACTCCAGCACAGAGCACGCGATCAACCTCGCCTTCGACGACATGGAGCCGGCGCCGGCCGCGGCGACGCCCGATGCGCCGCGCACCTCGGGCGAGCGGCCGAGCGAGGCGGCCGCCGAGGCGCCCGTGCTCCCGCTCCCGGCGGAGACGCCGCTGGGAGGCGCACTCTCCGCGGTGGTGCTCGATCCCTACGGCCGCGGCATCCTCGACCGCCTCACGCTGCTGGGGGACCGCATCCGCGGCGCGCTCGCCGAAGATCGGGTGGAGGAGGCGCTGCGGGCCATCTCCATCGCCATCGACCTGGAGGCGGGCGCACCGGAAGGAACGCCGCGCAACAGCTACGGCATCATGCTGAAGCGACTGTTCGGCCGCGAGCTGCTGGCGCAGGTCGCCCAGTGCCTCCTAAGCCCGGGCCTCCAGGACGCGGCGGCTAAGGTCATCCTGCGCTCGCGCGACGAAGGGGTCGAGGTCCTCCTCGGCCTGCTCGCCACCGCCGAGGGGATGCGCGAGCGCAAGGCCTACATGGCGGTCCTGCGGCAGACGAAGGACGGCGTGAGCCAGGTCATCCACATGCTCGGCCACGAGCAGTGGTTCGTCGTGCGGAACGTCGCCGAGCTGGTCGGCGAGATGCGCATCGAGGAGGCCGTTGGGGAGCTGGGGCGCCTGCTCGGGCACGGCGACCACCGGGTGCGCCGCGCCGCGGCATCCGCCCTGGCGAAGATCGGCACCCCCGCGACCGTCGAGCCGCTCCGCCGCACCCTCAAGGAGGGCGATGCGGAACTGCGCCAGATGATCGCGGGGAGCATCGGCAAGTCCTCCCGCGCGCTCGCCATGCCGCTCGTCGCCCTGCTGGAGAGCGAGGAGAACCAGGACGTCGTCCGCGAGTATTACCTCGCCCTCGGCCGCATCGGCACGCCCGACTGCGTGCTGGCGTTGAAGAAAGCCGCCGAGCCCGGAGGGCGCCTGGTGGGGCGGAAGCCGGCCGCGCAGCGCGTCGGCGCCGTGCAGGCGCTCCGCATCGCCGGCGCGATGCAGGTCCTGCGCGCACTTGCCGATGACTCGGACCGTACGGTGCGCGATGCGGTGCGACAGGCACTGGACGAGTTGGTCAGGGGCGGGTCGTGAGTGGCGGCGTTGCAGCCCCCTGATCTGGCCTGCGGGCCGGGCGCGGCGCGGTTTCTGCGGTACTGGCGCCGGTTGGAGCAGTTTGGCCACCGGAGGGAGCACCGCGTGAACCGGCGCTTCGCCATCCGCACGTTCGGCGCACTCACCGCGATCGCCCTCGCTTCGTGCTTCGGAGACAGCACGGGGCCGGGGGCGTTCCGGGTCGCCCGCCTGTCGGTCGCCCCCCAGGTGGATGGGCGCGCGCTCCTCGTGGTGGATGTCGCGCGGGTGCGCATCCGGCTCTTCCGTGGCGGCGGCGCCACAGCTGCGGATACGGTCATCGAATTCCCTCCGGGGGCCGACTCCATCGCCGTCGGGGTGGAGGTCC
>CAYLJK010000395.1:0-2562 GCA_964383975.1 uncultured Gemmatimonadales bacterium
TCGAGGTCGGTGGCGCCCGGGTCCGGCTGGGTTTGCCGGTGGAGGCCGGCGTCGTGCGGGCGGTCGCGGCGGTGCAGCGGGACCTGGCCTCGCGCGGAGTGGCCTGGCGGGAGCTGGACGGGCGGTTCCGGGGCTGGGTGGTGGTCCGGAAGGCTGCGGCGGACGCGGCGGCAGGAGCGGCGTGATGCGGGAGCGGCTGGTGTGCGGGCTGGATATCGGCACGACGAAGACCTGCGCGGTGATCGCGGAGGTGGTCGGGGAGCTGCCGCGCGCACCGGTCGCGAAGATCCTGGGAGTGGGCCGGTCGCGGGCGAGCGGGATGCGCCGCGGTGTGGTGCGCGACATCGACGAGACGACGCGTGCGGTGCGCGAGGCGGTGGCGGCGGCGGAGCGGATGGCCGGCTTCAAGATCGACGGCGTGTACGTCGGCATCCCCGGGGAGCACGTGCGGGCGATTACCTCGCCGGGGGTCGTGAACGTCACGACGCCGGAGGTGCGGGAGGCCGACGTGCACCGGGTCATCGAGGTCGCGCGGGCGATGCAGCTGCCGCAGGACACGGAGATCCTGCACACGCTCCCGCAGGAGTACCTCGTGGACCGGCAGCGGGGGATCTCCGACCCGGTCGGGATGACGGGGACGCGGCTCGAGGTGGACGTCTGCATCGTGACGATGTCGTCGTCCGTCGCGCAGAACCTTCGAAGGGCGGTCGAGCGCGCGGGCTACAAGATCTCGGGGTTCGTGCTGGAGCCGCTGGCGGCGAGCTTCGCGACGGTGACGGAGGACGAGCGCGAGTTGGGCGTGGCGCTCGTGGAGCTGGGGGGCGGGAGCACGGACCTGGCCGTCTTCCACGAGGGGAAGTTCCGCCACGTCGCGACGTTCGGCTTCGCGGGCGCGAGCCTGACGAGCGACATCGCGCAGGGGCTTTCGGTGACGCAGTCTGACGCGGAGGCGCTGAAGGAGAAGTACGGCGTCGCGTACGAGCCGCTGGTGGATCCGGCGGAGCTGATCGAGATTCCGGGGACCGCCGGCCAGGGTCCGCGGCAGGTGCAGCGGGAGCTGCTGGCGCACATCATCCACATGCGTCTCGAGGAGATCCTCGGGATGGTCTCGCGCGAGGTCGAGCGCGAGGGGTACCAGGGGCGGCTGGCGGCGGGGGTGGTGCTGACCGGCGGCGCGGCGCAGCAGCGCGGCGCGGTGGAGTTGGCGCGCGAGGTGTTCGCGATGCCGGTCCGCGTGGGGCAGCCGGGGCAGCACCTGACGGGGAGCCTGGTGGACCACGTGGAGCAGCCACGGTTCAGCACAGCGACCGGGCTGGCGCTGTACGGGGTGCAGGAGGCCGCGAAGGGGGCGTCGCAGGCGGGGCCGGCGGCGATGACGCTGGACCGGCTGTCCGGCTCCATCCGGCGCTGGCTGATGGAGTGGTTCTGATGAGGGCACACCGCGAGGCGAGGGGCGCGACATGAGCGTGTTCGAGTTCGAAGAGTCGGTGACGCAGCACGCCAGGATGAAGGTGGTGGGCGTGGGCGGCGGCGGCGGGAACGCGGTGAACCGGATGATCGACGAGCACCTCTCGGGCGTCGACTTCATCTCGGTCAACACCGACGCGCAGGCGCTCCTCAACAACAAGGCCGACATGAAGGTGCAGATCGGCAAGCGGCTGACGCGCGGTCTCGGCGCGGGGGCGCGGCCCGAGATCGGCCGGCAGGCGATCGACGAGAACCGCGAGGACGTACTGAAGGTCCTCCTGGGGGCGGACCTGGTCTTCGTGACGTGCGGGATGGGCGGCGGCACAGGGACGGGCGCCGCGCCGATCATCGCGCAGATGGCGCGGGACGCCGGGGTGCTCACCGTCGGCATCGTGACCAAGCCGTTCCTCTTCGAGGGGAAGAAGCGGATGCGGCAGGCGGAGATGGGCATCGGCGAGATGCGCAAGCACGTGGACACGATGATCGTGGTGCCGAACGAGCGGCTGCTGGCGGTGGCGGGGAAGGGGATGCCGTTCGCGGAGGCGCTGAAGAAGGCGGACGAGGTGCTGCTGAACGCGACGCGCGGCATCTCGGAGGTCATCACGCGTCCCGGCCTGGTGAACGTGGACTTCGCCGACGTGCGGACGGTGATGCAGAACGGCGGCGCGGCCCTGATGGGGACCGGGGTCGGGCGCGGGGAGAGCCGCGCCATCGAGGCCGCGCAGCAGGCGATCTCCAGCCCGTTGCTCGACAACGTCTCGGTCGCGGGCGCCACGGGCGTGCTGCTCAACATCACGGGCGGCGAGGACCTGACGCTGGGCGAGGTGACGCACATCTCCGAGATCATCCACGACGCGGTGGGGGACGAGGCGGAGGTCATCTTCGGCGGCGTCATCGAGCCGTCGATGCAGGGGGAGATCCGCGTGACGGTCATCGCGACCGGGTTTGACCGCGCGGTGGCGCAGGCGGGGCCGGTGGCGACCGCGGGGCTGCGGCCGAGCGGCGGCGTGATCCAGTTCCCGCAGCGGCAGAGCGGGGTGCAACGGGCCGCGGGCGTGTAACACAACACATCCGCGGCCGCGGGCGGCACGGCGT
>CAYLJK010000396.1:0-2544 GCA_964383975.1 uncultured Gemmatimonadales bacterium
CCGCCGCGGCATGGTCGAGCGCCTCGCTCGAGGCCTCGCCCGCGAGCCGCACGAGCCGCCGCGTGGCGAGCTCGTTGGCGATCCCGAGCAGGCCCAGAAGCAGCGCCGAAGCGAGCGTGATCGCGCCCAGGAGCGGGTGCAGGAGGGCGATCACCAGCACGAAGACCGGCGTCCAGGGCGCGTCCAGCACCGGCAGGATGCTCGATCCGCCGACGAACTCACGCAGCGTGCCGAGATCGCGCAGCGTGCCGACGGAGGCCGTGCGGCGGCGGCGGAGCGTGCGGCGGATGGTGGCGCCCAGGACCTCGCCGCCCAGCCGCTGCTCGGCCCAGCGCCCGACCCGCTGCAGCACGAGCCGGCGGATCGCCTCGAGGGCCGCGAGCGCCAGGAGCGCCAGCACGGCGAGCAGGGTCAGCGCGAGCAGGGTCGCGCTGCTGCGGTTCGGCAGCACCCGGTCGTAGAGCTGCAGCATGTAGAGCGGCAGGACCAGCGAGAGCAGATTGATCGCGAAGCCGAAGCCCGCGACCGCGGCCACGCTGCGCTTGGTCGCGGCGAGCGTCTGGGCGAGCAGCGGATGGGTCGGTGGGGCGTCGTTCACGTCGGGACGCAGGCGCAGGTCGTCTCGAGGTCGGGAGGGGACGGCCCCCGGAGAGGCCGTCCCCGGTCGCCGGCGCAGGTCCGTCGCCGGCGCGACGGCGGCTCAGGAGCCGCCGGAACCGTCGTCCGAGCCCCCGCCACAGTAGCGATACTTGCAGGGATCGTAGCAGGCGCGGCCGTAGCCACCATCGTCCGAGCCGCCGTCGTCCGAGCCCCGGCCGCCGTAGCAACCGCGGCGATAGCCGCCGTCGTCCGAGCCGCCGTAGCGGTCGTCGTCCGAACCCTTGCCCCCGTAGCCGCCGCCGTAGCAGGGCCTGTAGCCGCCGTAATACCAACCCATTCGCGTTCTCCCCTATGGCTCGACGCGGTCGAGCACTGGTGCCGGACACCCCACGACGGGAGTCCCACGGAATAGGCTAATGCGACCGAGATCGGGTTGCAACGGTGTGAGTGCCCCGGGTTCAATCAAAACACGGCGGTAGGCGCACTCGAGGAAGCGTTTGGTTTTCTGGAGAACTTTACACTCCAAGTTTTCCAAATGATTTCGTTGCTTATATCTCTGCGATTACAAGTCGACGCTGTCAAATCCACCGACAGGGGCAGACAACCCAGCCGCCGGCAGCGTCGCTGGCGTGGCCCTGACGGGCTGCGCTCCCCCCTCCCCACGGGCAGCGGTCGGTGGCTCGACCGGCTCGGCGGCGAAGGCGGCCGCGCGCGGCGAGCGACGACGATCGAGGTCTTGTGGACGTGGGCGTTCGGACCGGTGGTCGACTGGCGGAGAGCGGCTCCGCGCGCCCGCGCGAGCCTCGCCGCCGAGGCGGCGATCGTCACCCCGACATCGGGTGTGGCCGTCCCCACCCCGCCGCTCATGCCGGCGCTCGTCCTCTGACCTGCGGGGGCGTCGGTTGACCACCGCCGGGCCGAGGTCGAACCTGCAGATCGGGAACGGGTCGGGAGGCGCCGGTGGATCGTGCGCCCCCGAGGGGGAGGCAGGCCATGACGATCCGCATCTCGCGTCGACGGGCGGCCGGGCTGCTCGGTGGTGCCGCGGCGACGGTGGCGGCCGGGGTCCGCCCGGGCCGGGCCGCGGATGCCTTCATCCCGGGCACGTTCCCGCCGCTCAAGGCCGGCAAGCCCTATGCCGGGGTCACGATCACCGTGCCGTCGATGAAGGGCTGGGCGAGCTTCGCTCCCGCCCTCGAGCGGACCAAGGAGTTCGAGGAGCTCACCGGCATCAAGGTCGTCTACGATCTGATGCCGGGCGGCGACATTCCGAGCAAGCAGCTGCTCGCCGTCTCGCAGCGGAGCGGTACCTACGATCTCGTGCAGCAGCACGCCATCTCCTTCGGCAGCTTCTTCAAGCACCTGACGCCGATGGAGGACCGCATCCGCGAGGTCTGGGGCAGCACCGCCAAGTTCGAGGACTGGGTGTTCCCGGCGCAGAAGGGGGTCAGGGGACCCGAAGGCAAGCACTACTTCGTACCGTTCCACGCCAACGTGCAGATCGGCTATTACCGCAAGGCGCTCTTCGAGGACCCGGCCGAGAGGGCGGCCTTCAAGGCCAAGTACGGCTACGATCTGGCGCCGCCGACCACCATCCAGCAGGTCGAGGACATCGCCCGCTTCTTCACCCGGCCGGACAAGGGTCTCTACGGGCTCACCGCCAACTGGGGCAGCGGGCAGGGCTTCGGCGCCTTCCTCGACTATTACTACTCGGCGGGCTTCGAGCAGCTCGGCCCCGACTTCCAGCCGACCCTGAAGGCCGGCGCCGGACGCGACACCGCGATCCGCATCCTCAAGTGGATGCAGGACGCGGTCTACAAGGAGAAGTTCGTCAACCCCGATTCCGTCAACTTCCAAACCGGCCAGGTCTCCGACTATTTCCTGAGCGGCGCCTCGGCCATGGCCTATGGCTGGCTCTCGGATTACTGGCAGTTCATGCAGAAG
>CAYLJK010000397.1:0-2539 GCA_964383975.1 uncultured Gemmatimonadales bacterium
CGCGCCGCGCCTGCGCGGTGGTCTCGAAGCGCACCGACGCGTTCTCCATCCGCTCGACGCGGCGGGCGTCCTCGGTGCGCGCCTCCGCCAGGTAGTACGTCTCGAAGCCCCGCGCCGACGCCGCGTTGCGCCAGCGCGGGTTGGCGGCGTTCACGTGCACGGAGAGGAAGAGGTCGGCCCCGCGCTCGCCGGCGATGCGCCCGCGATCGCCGAGCGAGATCAGCGTGTCCCTCGTACGGGTGAGCACGGCGCGGAAGCCGCGCGACTCGAGCTCGGCGGCCAGGTACCGGGACACCGCCAGCACGACGTCCTTCTCGCGCAGGAACGGGTTGCGGCCGATCGGTCCGACCATGCCGTGGTCCACGCCGCCGTGCCCGGGGTCCACGGCGATGACGCGCGGGCGCCGCGGGACGGCGGTCCGCCGCGCCGCCCCCGCGCTGCCAGCCGGCGCCGGCGCGGCCGCGGTGCCCTCCGCCAGCTCCTCCAGCCGCGCGCGCTCCGCATCGTAGCGGAAGCGCGGCTCCAAGAGGCGCGGCAGGTACTCGACGGCGAACTGGAGCGGGAGGAAGAGCGAGTCGCGCGCGATGTAGGGGCCATGGGCCAGCGTGTACACCTCGTCGGCGAACCGGAAGTACCCGACATCGAGGAGGAAGTCCACGGGCCGGTCGAGGACGCGCAGACTGGCGGCGCCGGGGGGCGCGGCGGCGCGCTCGATGGACAGCACGGCACCGAGGCGGTCGGCGGCCACGGCGGGGAAGCCGCGCTCGGCGAGCACCGCGACACGCCGCTCCCCCCGCGGCGAGACGACGGTGAGCATCGGGGGCCGCTGCACCGCGGCGAGCAGGGCAACGGCGAGCAGCAGCGCCCTCACCGGCGCCTCACGACCCGCGCCATCTCGCGCTCGGCGTCGCGGCGCTTGAGGTCCTCGCGCCGGTCGTGGACCTTCTTCCCCCGCGCCAGCGCGAGCGAGACCTTCGCGTGCGGGCCGCGGAAGTACAGCTCCAGCGGGACGATGGTCCAGCCCTTCTGCTCCACGGATCCGATGAGGCGGCGGATCTCGCGTCGGTGGAGCAGCAGCTTGCGGGTGCGCAGGGGATCGTGGTTGTGACGGTTCCCCGCCTCGTAGGGCGGGATGTGCAGCGCCTCGAGCCACACCTCGGCGCCGCGCACCCGGCCGAACGCCCCGACGAGGCTCCCCTTCCCGGCACGCAGCGACTTCACCTCCGTGCCCTGGAGCACCAGACCGGCCTCCATGGTGTCGAGGATCTCGTAATCGTGCCGGGCGCGCGGGTTGCGGGCGATCACCTTGATCGGCCGCTCCCGACGCTGGCCCGCGGGAGCGGACGGCCGGGTCGCGGGAGTCACGGGAGTCGTAACCCCAAAGTAGGCCTGCGGTTCCGCCCGTTCAAGCGGACACCCCGAACGCGACGGAGCCGGGCGGCGGTGGGGTGCCGGCCCGGCTCCACGGTCCCTGGTCTGCTGGTCATGCCGAAGGTGGGACTCGAACCCACACGGGCTTGCGCCCACTGCGCCCTGAACGCAGCGCGTCTACCAGTTCCACCACTTCGGCGTGCGGGGAAAGGTAGCCGCGCGGGAAAGGGGGCTCAAGTCAGTAGCGGGCCATCGTCGGCTCGATCTCGAGCGCCCACGCGTGGACGCCGCCGTGCAGGCTGCGCACGCGCGAGATGCCCGCGGCCTGGAGCATGTGCGCCGCCAGCAGCGAGCGGCGCCCGGTGTGGCAGACGGTCACGATGTCCACGTCCGCGGGGATCTCCTCCAAGCGCTGCTGCAGCTCGCCCATGGGAATGAGCGTACTTCCTTCTAGATGGCACACGGCGTACTCCCACGGCTGCCGCACGTCGAGCAGGAGGAGGCGGCGTCCCGCGTCGAGCTCGGCCCTGAGTTCCTGCACCGTGATCTCCATGACGGACTCCTCGCGCGCCTGCGGCGCCACGCCGCAGAACGCCTCGTAGTCGATGAGCCGGGTGACCGTGGGCCGCGGTCCGCAGAGCGGGCAGTCGGGGTCGCGCTCCAGCGCCAACTCGCGGAACTGCATGCGCAGCACGTCGGCTAGGAGCAGGCGCCCGACCAGCGGCGTGCCCGCGCCGAGGACGAGCTTGATCGCCTCGGCCGCCTGGAGCGCACCGACGATGCCCGGCAGGACGCCCAGCACGCCGCCCTCCGCGCAGGAGGGGACCAGCTCGGGCGGGGGCGGATCGCGGTACAGGCAGCGGTAGCACGGGCCGCGCGCCGCCCAGAAGACCGAGACCTGGCCGTCGAAGCGGTAGATCGCGCCGTACACGTCAGGCTTGCCGAGCAGGGCGCACGCGTCGTTGACGAGGTAGCGGGTGGGGAAGTTGTCGCTCCCGTCCACCACGACGTCGTAGTCGGCCAGGATCGCGAGCGCGTTGGCGGAGGTGAGGCGCGTCTCATGGCGCACGATGGCGACGGCCGGATTCAGGTCCTGGAGCCGGGCGGCAGCGGAGTCGAGCTTGGAGCGGCCGACCGCGGACGTGCCGTGGAGGACCTGACGCTGGAG
>CAYLJK010000398.1:0-2531 GCA_964383975.1 uncultured Gemmatimonadales bacterium
GTGTGGCTGCCGAGCAGCTCGGGGCGCAGCACCTTCAGGGCGACGAGCGTCCCCTCCCGGTCGCGCGCGCGGAAGACGCGCGCCGCGCCGCCGCGCCCGATCTCCTCCTCGATGGTGTAGCGCGCACCGAGCGCGTGGCGGACGAGCTCCGTGACGTCCTTCGGGATGTGCTCCCCCGGACGGTGACGATGCAAAGAACGGCCGTTCCGGGCGGGGCGCAAGCGCCTGCCGGAGCCGGCGATGGCCCGTGCCCGCGCCCTGCCCTCGGCCGCCCTGTGCGGCCTGCTCCTGCTGCTGCCGCGGACGCTGCGGGCACAGTGCCCGGACGGCACGCCCCCGCCCTGTCGGGGGGCCGTCCCCGCCCGCGCCCCGGGCCCTCGCGCCGTGGATCCGCGCACCTGGCTCGTCGTCCCATTCGCAAACGTCACCCGCGATCCCGACATCGCCTGGCTCGGCGACGCCGCGGTCAACCTGCTCTACCTCGACCTCTCTCGGTGGACGGACATCCGGGTGGTGGATGACGGGCGGGTCGCCGACGCGGTCCGTACGCTGCCGGCCGGCGAGCGGGAGACGATCGGGCTGAACACGGGGCTCGGCCTCGCACGCCGCCTCGGCGCCGGCCGGCTGGTCATGGGCGACCTGGTCAAGAGCGGCGCGCGCACCACCGTGCTCGCCAAGGTGTACGACGTGACGAGCGGACGCCGGCTGCGCACGGTGCGGGAGGAGTTCACCTCGCGGGAGACGACGCTGCCGGCGTTCGAGCGGCTGGCCGGCAAGGTGCTCGATGCCGCACTGCCCGCCGGCACCACCCGCGACGCGGTCGGCACCACGTCACTCGACGCCTTCCAGGAGTACGCGGCGGGAACGCGCGCGCTGCGGGCGTGGGAGCTCGACTCGGCGCGGGCGCGCTTCCAGCGCGCCATCCACCATGACTCGACGTTCGCTCTCGCGCACTACCGGCTGAGCATCACGATCGGCTGGAGCGTGGGCGCGGGTCAGGCGATCGTGGCGCCGGCCGAGGCCGCCGCGCGCTTCGCGGCCGGGCTGCCGGCGCGGGAACGCGGCCTGATCCGCGGCCAGGAGCAGTTCGTGCACAACCGTTACCCCGAGGCGTGCGAGACCTTCCGGGCCCTCGTGG
This sequence comes from uncultured Gemmatimonadales bacterium, assembly GCA_964383975.1. Taxonomy (GTDB): domain Bacteria; phylum Gemmatimonadota; class Gemmatimonadetes; order Gemmatimonadales; family JACORV01; genus DASXPG01. Next base: position 1,139 of record CAYLJK010000398.1, read on the forward strand.
CGGCGGACTCCCTCGACGTCGAGGCGTGGTATCAGTTGGGCGAGTGCGGCTTCCACGACGAGCAGTGGGTCCCGGTCACCGCCGACTCGATGCAGTGGCGCCCCCGGGCCGACAAGACGGCCGCCTATCGGGCGTTCCTGCGGACGCTCACGCTGGACCCCGAGATGCACCTCGCGTACGAGCACCTCATCGACATGCTGCGGAGCCAGGCGGGGAGCGTCCGCTGGTGCATGGACAGCGAGTGCCGCGTCCTGGCGGAGCGGCGCCTCGAAGTCCACGGAGACTCGATCGCGACCGTCGCGGTCCGACGCGAACGGCAGCAGCCCCCGTTGCCCGCGGACACGGCCAACGATCGAGCGAATCTCGCCGCCGCGGCGGCCATCGCGCAGCGCTGGCTCGCGGCCGCCCCCAACGAGTCCGAGGCGCATTTCCAGCACTCGCTGGTCCTGACAGGTCAGCGCCGCGTCACAGAGGCCGCCTCCGAGATCGCCGCCGCGCGCCGGCTGGGCCTCAGAGCCCAGCCCGGCGGTCCGCCGGCGATGCAGCAGGTGCTCGCGCTCCTGAAGGCCGACTCGCTAAACCGACGCACGCTGCCGCATGCCATCGCCATCGGCGATTCGATCCTCCGGGGACGCATCCCGCTGCAGTTCTTCGGGGCCAACCCGTCGGTACAGGCGTACGCCGAATCGACCGCCATCGCGAGCCTGGCCGGCACCATGGGCATCCCGTCCCGCGTGCCCGAGCGGATCCCGATTCCGTCCTGGTGGCGACCCTCGCAAGGCCTGGTCCCCACCGGTCTCTATCGCGCGGCCGTGCACCTTGCGGCGGGGATGGCCTCCGCCGACCTGGATGCCGCACTCGCGGTGCTCGGCGACACTGCCGTCACCGCCGGTCTGCGCAACGCGTCCCTACGGCAGGGCGGCCCCCTGTGCCTGGGCGTGTGCCGGCTCCCCACCGCCCTGATCGCAGACTCCGCCTGGCGGGCATCTCCGATGGCACGGGCTCTGGCTGGCGACACTCCCGATGCCAGGCTCGCGCTGCGGACATTGGACTCCTCGATCGCGGCGAACGAGGTGTGGGGACCGCCGGCCCTGAACACCCTTCTCGGGCTTGCCCTGATGCGCCTTGCGGTGCGCGACACCACGGCCGCGATCGACGCGCTGCTGAGGGCCGACCGGGGCCGATGGAACACGTTCGGCGGCTTCGGCTACGGATGGGCCCTGATCCCCACGGAGACCTGGCAGTGGGGTCGCACATGGCTGCTGACCGGCGACCTGCTGGCCGCGACGGGCCGGGGCGAGGAGGCGGCCCTGTTCTACCGCCGCGTGGCCGATCTCTGGATTCACGCCGACCCCGGTATCCAACGACTCCGGCAGCGGGCGTATGACGCCCT
>CAYLJK010000399.1:0-2507 GCA_964383975.1 uncultured Gemmatimonadales bacterium
ACGCGACCGGCCGGTCCGCGACGCCTGGAAAGGTGACCTGGCACCACGTGTCCTCGAGATGCCCGAGCGCCCCGAAGCGGCGCATCACCTCGTCGTACCGCGCCAGGAACGCGGCATCCCGCGAGCACACCTGGAGCCGCGCGGGCTCGACGCGCTGGAGCAGCTCGATGGGGTTGTGGCGGCCGCGGTGCCAGAGGTCCCCGTCGAGCGCGCGGAACAGCGCCCGCGCCTCCGGGCTCCAGCTCCACCACAGGTTGGTGGCGAGTGCAGCCAGTCCCGCGATGCGGTCGGGGACGTACGGGATGACGGCGGCGACCCGTTCGGTCATGGGAGGTTCGGACTCCGGCCCGGCGGACCGGGCCTCAGCGGATGGCGAACGTGACGCGCACCACGGCCGTCACGTCCTTCTCGAGCGCGGTCACGTCGTTTACGCCGTAATCGCTCACTTCCGTGGAGAACCGCGGCGTGATCTGGAAGACGCCGACGCGCACGCGGCGGGCCGTGCCCACACGGGACCCCGCGGCCGCGGCGATCGCCTCGGCGCGCGCCTTCGCGTCGGCGGTGGCTTCACCGAGCATCGCGACCCGGAGCTCGGCGAGCCGGGTGAAGAGGTACTCCGGCGGGGAGGGGACAACCCCCACGCCCTGGTCGATGAGGTCTCCCACCTCCTGGGTGAGCCGGGTGATGCCGTCCACGTCGGCCGAGCGCACCTCGAATCGCTGCGCCACCCGGTAGCCGAGCAGCCGGCCGGTCTCGTTGCCGTTCTCGGTGTACTCGGGGAGCGCGGACACCGAGACCGGCTGCACGACCAGCGCCGAATCCGCCACCCCGCGCCCGCGGAGGAAGGCGCGCACCCGCTCGCTCTGCCCCCGCACCCGCTGGTACGCAGCGGCCAGCGTCGGCTCCTGCGCCCCGACCGCGAGGCGCCAGACGACGAAGTCGGAGCGGATCGGTCGCCGCGCCGAGCCGGTGACCTCCAGTTCGTCGGCGCCCTGCCGGATGCGGCCGAGGCCACCAGCCACGGCGAACGCCCCCACGACCACCGCGGCGGCGAGCAGCGCGCTGCCGGTCCACAACGGGCCCCGCCCGGAGCGGGGCGTCGCCGCGTGCTCGCCCGGGTCGTTCAGCACGGATCGCGGACCCAGGCCACGGTCCACTGGGCGCGGATCGAATCGCCGTGGGACCGCAGGTCCGCGATCGACCAGAGCGTGTCACCCGAGAAGTGCATCTGGGCGCTCGGATCGAAGTAGCGCGACGGGATCCCGTCGCTCCAGGTGAGCGTCAGCTCCTGCGCGGCGTTCACGACGTACGTGCCCCCCGTCCCCTCGAGCCCGCTGAGGAAGAAGAAGACGGTGGTGTCCGTCACCCCTTCGTAGGTGCGACGCCCCTCGCCGGTGTTCGAGCCGTTCCAGACGAACGCGAACCGCCCGACGGTGTCGCTGGGCGTGTTAGGCCGGAAGCCGAGGCAGTTATACCCGTACATGCCACGGTCGGAGAGCCAGGTCAGTTCGACCGGGGGGAACGAACTCGAGTCCACGTAGTGGTACTGGAGCAGGGTCGGAGCGATGCGGTAGCCCGTGTAGCCCTCGGGAAGGTGGTCGGGTGGGGGCTCGGCCGTGTTCACGCAGGCGGCGACCGCCAGCGCCGCGAGGGCGCCCTTCGCGATGGTCCGCATAGTAGCGAAAGATGCCCGTGCCGATGCGCAGTCGGCAAGGAAGCGCGGGACCGGGCCTCGCCCCGGTCCCGCATCTCCTTGTCCGGCTGCTATTTGATGAACAGCAGGTCCCGGTAGGTGGGGAGCGGCCAGAGCTCGGCCGCGACCACCTGCTCGAGCAGGTCGGCCAGCCGCCGCACCTCGGCCATCGCCGGCCGCACCTTCGCCTTGATGTGGCGGGCGTGCGCCATCGGCACCTCGTGGTGCTCGGCGGCGGTCCGCTCGAGCGCGTCCACCGCCGTGGCGAACTGGCCCACGAGGGCCACGTACTCCTGGAGGGCCTTGCGCAGGCGGGCGTCTTTCAGCCCCGACGCCTCGGTCTCGGCGAGCGCCGAGGCGGTGCGGCGCTGGTGCTCCAGCGCGGCCGGCAGGATGAGCTGCCGGGCCATCTGCACCATCGTCTCGGCCTCGATCGACTTCTGCTTGTTGTACTTCTCCACGGCGATGTGCGCGCGGGATTCGACCTCCGCCTTGTTCAGCACGCCGTACTTCCGGAACAGCTCGGTGGTCTTCTTCGCGATGAGGACCGGGAACGCGGCGACCGAGTCCTCGAGGACGGGCAGTCCGCGCTTCGCCGCCTCCCGGTGCCACGCCTCCGCGTAGTTGTCGCCGTCGAAGATCACCCGGCGGTGCTGGCGGATCAGCTTCTGGAGGATCCCCAGCGCCGCCTTCTCCACCTTCTCGGGACCGCCGTTGCGACCCGCGGCGCGCTCCAGCTCGGACGCGATGAAGTCGAGCGACTCGGCCACGATGGTGTTGAGCACGGTGTTCGGCCAGGCGATGGACTGCGACG
>CAYLJK010000400.1:0-2487 GCA_964383975.1 uncultured Gemmatimonadales bacterium
GGTCACGTCCGCCCACTTCGGCGCGGCGCGCGAGAGCGCCTGCTCGAGGAGCTTCGCGGCCTTCTTCCCCTTCATGTTCGGCACCAGGCGCATCGTGATCTTCGCCGTCGCCTCGGCCGGGATGACGGTCTTCACGCCGGCGCCGGTGAACCCGCCGACGATGCCGTGGAACTCCAGGGTCGGCCGCGACCAGACCCGCTCCAGGAACGAGTAGCGCTGGTCGCCGGTGAGCGCTTTCGCCCCCGCTTCCTTGCGGAACCCCGCCTCCTTGATGGGCAGCTTCCTCCACGCCTGGAGCTCGAGCCGGCTCGGCTTCGCCACGTCGTCGTAGACGCCCGGGATCCTCAGCCTCCCGTCCGGGCCCTTGAGGGCGCCGAGCAGGTGCACCAGCGTCTCGATCGCGTTGGGGGCCGCGCCGCCGTAGAGCCCGGAGTGCAGGTCGCCCTTCAGCGTGCGCACGTGGATCTCCGCCTGCACCAGGCCGCGCAGGCCGACGTCCACGCTCGGCTGCGTCCCGGACACCATGTGAACGTCCGTGACCAGGACCGCGTCCGCGGTCGTCCGGTTGGGCTCGGCCGTGAGGAACTTCGTCAGCCCCTTCGAGCCGACCTCCTCCTCGCCCTCGATGAGCAGGTGGAGGTTGACCGGGAGCCGGCCGTTCGCCGCCAGCAGGGCCTCGATCGCGGCGACGACGCAGAACACCTGCCCCTTGTCGTCCGCGGTGCCGCGGGCGTAGAGGTTGCCGCTGCGCACCGTCGGCTCGAACGGTGGCGTGACCCATTCGTGCAGCGGGTCCGGCGGCTGTACGTCGTAGTGGCCGTAGTGGAGCACCGTCGGCGCCCCGGAGACCTCGGGCCCCTCGGCCCAGAGAATCGGGTGCCCATCGGTCTCGATCGTCTCCACGCGGAAACCGAGGCTCTTGAGGCGGCCGGCGATCCACGCGTGCGCCTTGCGGCAGTCGCCCGCGTGCTCCGGCAGGGTGCTCACGCTGGGGATGCGGAGCCAGTCCTTGAGGTCGGCGAGCAGGCGGTTCTGCTCACGCGTCACGAAGTCCTGCAATGTCGTCGTGGTCATGGGATCGTCCGTGGGGTTGGACCGACTCGGGAATAGCTTGTTCAACGTACCCCAGGGCACGGGAGGCGGCTAGGGCGTGCGGCCGCTCACCGCCCTAGCCGCGCCCGCGCGGGGCGGTATCTTCTCTCCTCCGATGCGCCTCACGTCGTCGTTCGCCGTCTTCCGCGCCGAGCCCGGTGAGGAGGAGCTGTCCCGCGCCCGCTGGCAGGCCCGGGACGGCCGCCCCGAGGAGGCCGAGCAGGCCTACCGCGAGGTCCTGGCCCGCCATCCGGCGCTCCAGACCGGCTGGATCGAGCTGTTCGACCTGGTGCGGCGCCAGGGCCGTCACGAAGACGCCCTCGGGGTCGCCGAGGACGCGGTGCCGCTTGCACTGCGCGGTGCCGCGCTCAGCGAGCTGGGACGCACCCGGGAGGCGGTGGCGGCGCTCGAGGCCGCGCTGGAGCGGGACGTCAACCTCGCCCTGGCGTGGCACGAGCTGGCGCACGCCGCGTACCGCGTGGGAGAGTACTCCCGCGCCCTCCTGGCGATCGACCGCGCCTTCACGCTCGAGCCTCACACCGACACGCTGCTGCTGCGCGGACGCGTGCTGCGGGCGGCGGGCCAGTTCGAGGCGGCGGAGGTCGCGTTCGAGGGCGCGGCGCAGGCGGCCGACTACGACGTGCCGCGGCGGGAGGCGGAGCGCGAGGTGCACGCGACCCGGCGCGCCGCGGCCATCGCCGCGGGGCGGCGGCCCGGGGCGTTCTCCTGGCGCGAGCGGCTCTTCGCCGATGCCGGCAGCGTGGTCCTCGAGCCCCCCGGGGCGGCGGACCTCGCCGCGAGCATCGCCACGGCGCTGGCGTGCATCGCGCCCCTGGTGCGCCAGGTCGGCTGGCACCCGGCGGCGATCGCCGCGGTGGGCACCGGCGACGAGCCGCTCGCGGCCGCGATGGCCGCCGAACTGGGCGCCGACCTGGTCGCGCCCGGGGCGCTCGATCCGGCCGACCGGCCGATGCTCATCGCCGTCCTGAACGACGGCGGGCCCGAATGGCGCAAGCAGGTCGCCCGCCTCGCGCGGTGGCACTCGGGCACCGCCGTCGCCCTCGTCCAACGGCCTGACGTGGAGGACGCGGCCGACCTCGTCGGGACGGTGAGTACCGCCGCGCCCGAGGCGGTGCGGCTCGCGGCGGGGACCGCCCTCGCCGCGCCGCGCCTCCCCGCCCCGGACCTCGCGCAGCCGCTGCTCCTCGCGGCGAGCCCGCAGGCGCCCTGGCGGCGCCGCATCGCGATCTAGCGCCCCGGTCCCGCCAGCACCGCCCAGGGATCGCCGCGGCGCGCCTCCGCTCCGCCCAGCGTCCCCACCGCCCGGCGCAGATCCCCGCCGCTCCGCCCCAGCACCGCGTCGAAGTCATCGAGCCGCGTCAGGTACACCCGCTG
>CAYLJK010000401.1:0-2486 GCA_964383975.1 uncultured Gemmatimonadales bacterium
CCCGCGGCAACGGCTCGACCGAGGTGTCGTTCGAGGTGGCCGGCCTGACCGGGCGGATCCCGGTGGTGGTGACCCAGGTCGCCGAGAGCCTCGTCGTGACGCCGCACTGGAACACGGCCATCCTGTCGCTGCCACTGGACAGCGGGCTGCCGCTGACCTGCACGGCGTACGACCGCAACGGCGCCGTCGTGGCCACGCCTCCGGTGGTGGCGCCGTCCGGCGGGGCCCGATGGACGGGTGCCACGTGCGCCGACCTGCGGCTTCAGCGGTCCGGCTTCGACACCCTGCTCGTCAGCGCCGGGCGGTTCCAGACCGCGATTCCGGTGGTGTTGACTGTGCGACCGCTGGTCACGCCCGCCGGAGGGGAGCCGCTGGTGCTGGATAGTCTCCCGGCGCTGACGGGGCCGTGGGCGCCGACGCTGCACCCGCGGTCGCCCGACACGCTCGAACTGTACGTCGCGGCCTACTCATTGGTGGTCTTCGACTCCGACGGGAACGGCCTCGGCGATCTGCACCGACTGATCTCGACGGACGGAGGCGCGACGTTCCGGTACGACACGCTGATCCTGCGGCGCGACAGCCTCCAGTGCTCGCTGGCCGGCAACGGCATCGAGAACATCGCCATCGTGCCGCGCGCGGATGGCGGCGGACTGCGGCTCTTCTTCGCTGCGGGCTCGTACTCCTGTTACGGATGGCAGGTCTTCTCTGCGACATCGACGGATGGGCGCCGCTGGACCTGGGAGCCGGGTGTCCGCGTGTCGAACGGCGGCACGCTGCCGCCAGCGCCACCGGTCACGGCGCCCTGGCCGACGGGCGAGGGAATGGTCGTGGAGTTCCTGGCGCTGACGTCGGAGTGGCGGATGCTGGTGGGCGGCTACGAGAACGTCAGTCCTCCCCTCAACAAGTTCGAGATCGTGGAGTTCCGCTCCACAGATCAGCTGACGTGGAGATACGCGGGACCGCTTCTGACCACGCGACAACTGCCGCCGGAGCTGCAACGGTCCGTGTACTCGCCGACGGTACGGGAGGTCGTGCCCGGGCTCTGGCGCATGCTCTTCACTGGCGACGACCTGAACGTTGGCGGGCGCAGCCGTCTGTGGAGTGCCGTGAGCACGGATGGCGCCAACTGGCAGTTCGAGGGCGAGGTGCTCGGGATGCCCGGCCGCAACTACTTCTACTCCACGCTCGTCGGTGACCGGCTGGTCACCGTCCTCGGGTCGGGGATCGCGACCCGCCGTCTGTACACCGCAACCGTGCAGATGCCATGACGACCGCGACCACCGTCGCTCCCATCCCGTTCGTGGACCTGGTGACCCAGCACCGGCACATCGAGTCCGAACTCGTGGACAGCTTCCGCCGCGCCCTGGCCGGCGCTGCCTTCGTGGGCGGGCCGGAGGTGACGGCGTTCGAGGAGGAGTTCGCCCGCTACGTGGGCGTGCCCGGCTGCGTGGGGCTCAACAGCGGCACCGACGCCCTGCGCTTCGGCTACCTGGCGATGGGGGTGCAGCCGGGGGACGAGGTGGTCACCGTGCCCCACACCTTCATCGCGACGACCGCGGCCCTCACGCAGGCGGGCGCGACGATCCGGTTCGTGGACATCACCGAGGACACGATGACGATGGACCCGGCGCAACTGGCCGCGGCCATCGGGCCGCGAACGGTGGGGATCGTGCCGGTGCACCTCTACGGACAGCCGGCTGACATGGACCCGATCCTTGCCACGGCGAAGGCCAAGGGGCTCTGGGTTATCGAGGATGCCTGCCAGGCGCACGGCGCGACGTACAAGGGACGGGCCTGCGGTACGATGGGTGTCCTCACAGGCTTCAGTTTCTACCCGGGAAAGAACCTGGGCGCGTGCGGCGAGGGCGGGGCCACGGTGGGCAGCGACCGGGCACTGCTGGACACCGTGCGCAAGCTGCGGGAGCACGGCCAGGCGAAGAAGTACTACCATGACATCGAGGGGTACAACAGCCGGCTCGACGCGATCCAGGCGGCGTTTCTTCGCGTCAAGCTGCGGCACCTAGACACCTGGAACGACGGCCGGCGGCGTGCGGCGGCGTGGTACCGCGAGGCACTGGCGGGAATCCCCGAGATCACGGTGCCGATCGAGGCGTCGTACGCGAGGCACGTGTACCACCTGTTCGTCATCCGAGCTGAGCGCCGCGACGACCTGCAGGCGCACCTCGGGAAGCAGGGGATCGGCTGCGGGCTGCATTACCCGCTGCCGCTGCACCTCCAGAAGGCGTACGCCGGGATGGGGTTCGGACGGGGGGCGTTCCCGGTCACCGAGCGGACGGCCGAGCGGCTGCTGAGCCTGCCGATGTTCCCGGATCTGACGCAGGAGCAGGTCGGCCGAGTGGCCGACGCGGTCCGCGCTTTCTACCGCGGCTGAGCCGCGAGCAAGCGCCGGTACACAGCGCGCAGCGCCTCGGCATCGCGGGCCCAGTCGAGTCGCGCGGCCGCCCGCTGCGCCTCGCGTGACCGTG
>CAYLJK010000402.1:0-2485 GCA_964383975.1 uncultured Gemmatimonadales bacterium
ACTCCGTGGTGAGCAGGAGCCCGGCGATGGACGCGGCGTTCTGCAGCGCCGTGCGGGTCACCTTGGTCGGGTCGATGACACCGGCCGTGACCAGGTCCTCGAAGTCGCCGGTCTGCGCGTTGTAGCCGAAGTTCTTCTCCTTCGCCTCGCGCACCTTCGCCACGATGATCGAGCCCTCGGCGCCCGCGTTCTGCGCAATCGCGCGGATCGGCTCCTCGAGGGCGCGGCGCACGATGTCCACGCCGATCTTCTCGTCCTCGTCGTCGGCCTTGACACGGCCGAGGGTGGCCTGGATGCGCAGCAGCGCCACGCCGCCGCCGGGGACGATACCCTCCTCGACGGCCGCGCGGGTCGCATGGAGCGCGTCCTCGACGCGGGCCTTCTTCTCCTTCATCTCCGTCTCGGTGGCCGCGCCGACGTTGATGACCGCCACGCCGCCGGCGAGCTTCGCCAGCCGCTCCTGGAGCTTCTCCTTGTCGTAGTCCGACGTGGACTTGTCGATGGCGGCGCGAATCTCGCCGATGCGGCCCTCGATCTCCTTCCGGGAGCCGGCGCCGTCCACGATCGTCGTGTTGTCCTTGTCGATCACGATCCGCTTGGCGCGGCCGAGGTCGGCGAGGACGGCGTTCTCCAGCTTGAAGCCGACCTCCTCGCTGATGACCTTGCCACCCGTCAGCACCGCGATGTCGCGCAGCATCTCCTTGCGGCGGTCGCCGAAGCCGGGAGCCTTCACCGCGCACACCTTCAGCGTGCCACGCAGCTTGTTGACCACCAGCGTGGCCAGCGCCTCACCCTCCACGTCCTCGGCGATGAGCAGCATCGGCTTGCCCGCCTGCGCGACCTTCTCGAGGATCGGCAGGAGGTCCTTCATCGAGCTGACCTTCTTGTCGTGGATCAGGACGTAGGCGTCGTCAAGCACCGCCTCCATCTTGTCCGGGTCGGTGACGAAGTAGGGCGACAGGTAGCCGCGGTCGAACTGCATCCCGTCCACCGTCTCCAGCTCGGTCGCCAGCCCCTTCGCCTCCTCGACCGTGATGACCCCGTCCTTGCCGACCTTCTCCATCGCCTCGGCGATGAGGTCGCCGATCTCGCCGTCGTTGTTGGCCGAGATCGCGCCGACCTGGGCGATCTCCTTCTTGCCCTTGGTCGGCACCGACATCTTCTTGAGCTCGTCCACGACGAACTCGACGGCCTTCTCGATGCCGCGCTTGAGCGCCATCGGGTTGGCGCCGGCCGTCACGTTCTTCAGGCCCTCGCGGAAGATCGCCTGGGCCAGCACGGTCGCCGTGGTCGTGCCGTCTCCGGCCACATCGGAGGTCTTGGTGGCGACCTCCTTCACCATCTGCGCGCCCATGTTCTCGATCGGGTCCGGCAGCTCGACCTCCTTTGCCACCGTGACGCCGTCCTTCGTGACCGTGGGGTTCCCGAACTTCTTGTCGAGGACGACGTTGCGGCCCTTGGGACCCAGCGTCGCCTTCACGGCCTCGGCCAGCTGGTCCACGCCCCGCTTCAGCTTCGCCCGGGCGTCACCGCTGAACACCAGCTCCTTCGCAGGCATGTGCCCTCTCCTCCGTTGACGCGGACGCTCAGCCGATCTTGGCGAGGACGTCCGACTCCTTGATGATCAGGATGATGTCGTCGTCGAGCGTGACCTCGGTGCCGCTGTACTTCCCGTACAACACCCGGTCGCCGACCTTCAGCTCGAGCGGGACCCGCTCGCCCTTCTCATACCGGCCCGGTCCAACCGCGATGATCTCGCCCTGCTGAGGCTTCTCCTTCGCGGTGTCCGGGATGTACAGCCCGCCGCGCATCGACTCCGTCTCCTCCAGCGGACGAATCGCCACGCGGTCGGCCAAAGGATGCACCTTCACCTTCTTCGCGGTGGTGGCCATACCGTCAGACCTCCGGAACAGGAACGTGTGAACGTGTCTCGTTTGCTAGCACTCGACTAAAGAGAGTGCTAATAGGCGATGAAAGTAACCCGCCGGCGGCACCTGTCAAGGACCATCATTTGCGTCGTAAGTATTTGACTGTCAACTGGTTATCGGACTGACGAGTGAGGAGGGCGACTGGTGACCGATGATCATGCCTGGCGAACCTCCACCGCGGGATCGAGTCGAGCGGCACCGCGGGCCAGGTCCGACGGTGCGTGAGGCTGCCCACCAGCGGGCCCACCCCGGCAGACCATAGGGTCCCGGTATGCCGCGCCGCCGAAGGTCCCTTCCCGCTCCTCAGGGTGCTTCCCCATAGATGGCGGCAGCCGAGGGCGCGCCCAGGGCCGCTCCCACCCGGCCTTCCCATTCGACCTCCGCGGACCCGGCACCGGGATCCGCTGGACCGAGGTCCGCGGCACCGTCGCGGCTATCGAGCGTTGCTCCGCGCGGAACGCCAGCGCATCCGGCCCCATGCGCTCGACGGTCCCGACCGCGCCCGCCGACGACGGCAGGCTCCCGACGGACAGGGCGCCGCGGTGGATGCGGAGCCT
>CAYLJK010000403.1:0-2438 GCA_964383975.1 uncultured Gemmatimonadales bacterium
CAGCCTGACAGACTAATGGGCGCCGGCCGGGAGGGGCAAGCCGGGCCGCCGTCACCGGGGCATCAGGAGGCGAACAAGCGTTCGGCTTCCGCGAGCTGCGCGAGGACGGCCGCGCGGGCTGTTCCGCCGGCCACGGTGCGGCGTTCGACCGCTTCGGCGGCGCCGCCGAGCCGCTCGAGCACGGCCGGCAGGCGCGCGTCGAGCGCGCGCGCGTCCGGCACCGGCACCGCGTCGAGCCCCACCCCAAGGTCCTCCGCGCGCCGCACCAGCGCCCCGACGAGCGCGTGCGATTCACGGAACGGCACGCCCGCCTGCACGAGCAGGTCGGCGAGATCCGTGGCCAGCGTGGCGGGGTCGAGCGCGGCGGCCATGCGCACAGGGCGCGGCTCCAGCCGCTCCACGACGCCGGCCATGAGGTCCGCGGCCGCCTCGGCGCCGTCGAGCGCGGCGAACAGCGCGGCGTTGTTCTCCTGGAGGTCCTTCTGGTAGCCCGCGGGCATCGCCTTCATCGCCGCGAGCATCCCCACCAGCCGGCCGGCGATCTGCGCCGCGCCGCCGCGGACCAGTTCGAGCGCATCCGGGTTCCGCTTCTGCGGCATCAGGCTGCTGCCCGTCGTGAACGGCTCGGCGATCACCACGAACCCGAACTCCGGCGTGGAGAAGAGGACGAGGTCCTCCGCGAGCCGGGAGAGGTGCACGCCGGTCAGGGCCGCCGTGAACACCGCCTCGATGGCGAAGTCGCGGTCCCCGACGGCGTCGAGAGAGTTCGCCGTGACGGCGGCGAAGCCGAGCCGCCGCGCCAGCGCGGCGCGGTCCACCGCGAACCCGGACCCCGCGATGGCGCCCGAGCCGAGCGGCAGGAAGGACGTCCGGCGGCGCGCATCGCGCACGCGATCCCGGTCGCGTGCGGCCGCCCAGGCGTGGGCCAGCGCCCAGTGCGCGAAGCGGACGGGCTGGGCGCGCTGGGTGTGGGTGTAGGACGGCATGAGGACGTCGAGGTGCGCGCGCGCCTGGGCGGTCAGCGCCCGGCCCAGGGCGCGGATCCCTGCGTCGAGCCGGTCCAGGGCCGCCATGGTCCACAGCCGCAGGTCGGTCGCGACCTGGTCGTTGCGGGAGCGGCCGGTGTGGAGCTTCCCGGCCACGGGACCGACGATCTCACCGAGCAGCCGCTCGCAGAGCGAGTGGATGTCCTCGTCCTCGGCGTGGTCCGCGGCGCCGGCCGCGAGCCGCCGCTCGACCTCGTCGAGCCCCTCGAGCAGCCGGTCGCGCTCGGCGTCCGTGAGGACCCCGACGCCGACGAGCGCGTGTACCCAGGCGCGGTTGGTGGCCAGGTCCTCACGCCACAGGCGGCGGTCCACCGGAAGCGAGCGGTTGAGACGGTCGAGCCGTGGGTCCATCGGCTCGCGGAAGCGCCCGCCCCACATCACGTGCTGCTCAGACACCGGCCGGCTCCAGCACGCCCGCGGCCGCGAGCAGCGGCTGGGGGGCCCAGCCGAGGAGCGCCGCGAGCCGCGAGCTGTCCAGCGAGGTGTCGCGGGGCCGGTCGGCCGGCCGCTTCGCCTCGCGCAGCAGCGCCGGCTCGAAGCGATAGAGCCGGCAGAGGATGCGGCCGAGCTCGAAGCGGCTGAGGCGCTCGGGGCCGCCGGCGTGGAAGGTGCCGCTCACCTCCCTGCACGCCAGGTCCCAGGCGGCGCGGGCCACGTCGTCCACGTGCACGGGACTCCGCCACTCGTCGGTGTACAGGTCCACGGGCTGGCCGCGCACGAGCGCACCGCACTCGTAGGCGGGCCGCAGCGTGATGCCGCTCTCGCCGACGAGGAGCGAGGGCCGCAGCACCACGGCGTGCGAGAGGGCCGCGCGCACCGCCGATTCCGCCTCCACCTTGAGGCGCCCGTACGGCAGCAGCGGGATCGCCGGCGCGCTCTCGGCGTACGATCCGGATCGGCCGTCGAAGACGAGGTCCGTGGACACCAGCACGAAGCGGGCCCCGAGCCGGGCCGACACGCGGGCCGCCTCGTGAGCACCGTCCACGGTGATAACCCGGTCGGTGCGGGAGTACGAGCAGTAGAACACGGCCTGGGGGCGCACCCGCTCCAGCACACCGCGGACCTGGGCGGCCGAGGCGACATCGAGCCGCGTGTCCTTCCACGGCCCCGGCCGCACCGGTCGTGTGTGCCCGGTGCCGGTCACCTCGATGTCCCGGGGGGCGAGCGCGAGGAGGCGCGAGCCCAGGAAGCCCGACGCGCCGATGACGATCGCGCGACCGGGCCGGGTGCTCAGTCCGCCGCCTCCGCGAGCCGCGCGGCGAGCCGCCGCTCGCGCTCGGCGGCCGTGCGCACCGCCAGTCCGTAGAGGTGGATGAACCCCTCCGCGTCCTTCTGCTTGTAGACGTCGTCGGCGGAGAATGCGGTCAGCGACTGCCGCAGGGCGTGCCACAT
>CAYLJK010000404.1:0-2420 GCA_964383975.1 uncultured Gemmatimonadales bacterium
AGTTCATCCCGGGGACCGCGCGACGCTACGGCCTGACCGTGGACGCCTGGGTGGACGACCGCCGCGACCCGTACCAGTCCACCGACGCCGCGATCCGCTTCCTGGCCGAGTTGAACGACCGCTTCGGTTCGCTGTACCTGGCCGCCGCCGCGTACAACAGCGGCCCGGGGAAGATCCAGCGCGGCCTGCGCCGCCACGATTACGGCGGCGTGGACGGGGACCAGGCGTACTTCTTGATGGCCGAGGGGACGTTCCTGCGGCGCGAGACGCGGGACTACGTGCCGAAGCTCATCGCGGCCGCGCTGCTCGCGAAGGAGCCGGAGCGCTACGGCTTCGGCGGGCTGACGCGGTGGGAGCCGCTGCGCTACGACTCGGTGCGCGTGGAGTTCGCGGTGGGGCTCGACGTCGTCGCGCGGCTCGCCGGGACGTCACGCGACCGCATCGAGGAGATGAACGCGCGCTTCCTGCGCGGGGTCACGCCGCCGGACCGCCGCGTCTGGGTGCGGGTGCCGGAGGGGACGGCCGACTCGGTCGCCTCGCGCCTCACGCGGCTGCCGGAGCGTGAGCGGGTCACCTTCCTCACCCACACCGTCACGCGCGGAGAGACGCTGTCGTCCATCGCGCGGCGCTACCGGGTGACGGTGTCGGACCTCAAGTCGGCCAATCGGCTGCGCAGCAACCTGCTGCGCGTCCGCCAGACCCTGATCATCCCGGTGAGCCTCGCCCGCGGCCAGGCCGCGGGGTCCCGGAGCGGGGCGGCGGCCGCGAGCCGCGCGGCCGCGCCGCGCGGCACGAGCAGCGAGGCGCGCTCGCGGCGGGTCCACATCGTGCGCCGCGGGGAGACGCTCTCCGGGATCGCCGAGGACTTCCGGGTGCCGCTCTCCAGCCTGCTGCGGGCCAACAACCTGACGAGCCGCTCCACCATCCGGCCGGGCCAGGCGAACCGCATCCCGAACTAGCGGGACCAGTCGCCGGCGCGTCCCCCCGACTTGGCCAGGAGTCTGAGGCCGCCGATCTCCATGGTGCGATCGGCGGCCTTCGCCATGTCATAGACGGCGAGCAACGCCACCGCACACGCGGTCAACACCTCCATCTCCACGCCGGTCCGCGCCTCGGCCGACGCCTCGGCGCGCACGCGCACGCCGGGGAGCTTCGCGTCGAGCGCCGCGGTCACCGCGATCCGGTCCAGCGGCAGCGGGTGGCAGAGCGGGATGAGGTCGGGTGTGCGCTTGGCGGCGGCGATGCCGGCCAGTTCGGCGACGGCGAGGACGTCCCCCTTCGCCATGCGCGCGGTGCGCACCTGCCGGTACGCCGCGCGGCTCATCCGGATGGTGCCCTCGGCGACGGCCGTGCGGCGGGTCACGGGCTTGCCCCCCACGGCCACCATCCGGGCGCGCCCGCTCCGGTCCACGTGCGACAGCGTTCGTTTCGGCATGCTGGCTCCTCCCTCTATCTTGGAGGACGGCGCCCGCCCGGGCGCCCACCTTCCCCGGACGCCCAGGAGATCCGCATGGCCCGCCTCCTCCACATTGACACGAGCGGCCGCACCGCCGGCTCGATCTCGCGCCGCCTCTCGCGCTTCTGCGTGGACGCCTGGCTCGAGGCCCACCCCGGCGACACGGTCGCGTACCGCGACGTCGCGAAGCAGCTGCCGCCGCAGATCGACGACGCGTGGGTCCGGGCGGCGTTCATGCCGCCCGACCAGCGGACCGATGCCGACCGCGCGGCGCTGCGCGTTTCCGACGAGCTGGTGGACGAGTTTCTCGCCGCCGACGTCCACGTCCTCGGCATCGCGATGTACAACTTCAACGTGCCGGCGCCGTTCAAGATCTACGTGGACCAGGTCGTGCGCTTCGGCCGCACCTTCCTGCTCGGCCCCTACGGCCCGCAAGGGCTCGCGCCGGGGAAGCGCATCCTCGTGTGCGGCGCCTGCTACTCCGACTACGGCGCCGGCTCGCCGATCGCCGCGATGAACCACGTGGACCCGTGGCTGCGCACCGTCTACGGGTACATGGGCATCACCGACGTGCGCTCGTTCTGGGCCCGCGACTATCCCGGGGACGAGGCCGCGCAGTCCCTCGCGGCGGCCCAGGACGCCATCCGGACCGCCGTCAGGAACTGACGCCCGCGCGGACCTCGGCGAGGCGGCGGAGCAGGTCCGCCACGACCAGCTGCGGGTTCACGTTCCCCTGCGCGAGACGGCGCGCGCGCTCCACCTCGCGCAGCGAGGCGACGAGGGTGGTCGCCGGGGGTGCATCCCCCGCCGGCGCCTCGCGCAGCCGGCGGGCGAGATCGTCGCGCAGCAGCTCCGCGGCGGCATCGAGCAGAGCGGTGAACTCCCCGCGGGCGCCCCACGGCTTGACGCCCAGCGCATAGCCGTGCCGGGCGGCGGGCGACGCGGCGGCGGCGAGGAGCCGCCG
>CAYLJK010000405.1:0-2414 GCA_964383975.1 uncultured Gemmatimonadales bacterium
GTTGGAGGCGGATGATGCGCCCGGCGCGCTCGCCGCCCGCCTGCAGGCTGGTGCGACCGTTGCGAATAATGACGATGTTCTTGCCCAGCTCCCGCAGCACGTAGAGGTTGCCGCGCTGGAAGCCTTCGCTCATCACGACGCGCCCCAGGAACGGGATCGTGGTGGTGACGCCCTCGATAATGAAGCCGTCCAGGGCCTGGTGCATCCGCGCCAGCGCCTCCTCGCGGTCCCGCCCGTGGACGATCACCTTGGCCAGGAGCGAGTCGTAGTACGGCGGCACGGTGTAGCCCGCGTACACGTGCGTGTCCACGCGCACGCCCGGCCCGCCCGGCGGGTGGAACGTCGTGATGCGCCCCGGACTCGGCTGGAAGTTCTGGGCCGGGTCCTCCGCGTTCACGCGGCACTCGATGGCGTGGCCCCGCAGCTGGACGCCGGCCTCGGGGATGCTCATCGGCTCGCCGGCCGCCACGCGGATCTGCTCCTTCACCAGGTCGATCCCCGTGCACATCTCGGTGACGGGGTGCTCGACCTGGATGCGGGTGTTCATCTCCATGAAGTAGAACGACCCGTCCGCCGCCAGGAGGAACTCCATCGTCCCCGCGCCGACGTACCCGATGCGCTCGGCGAGGTGGACGGCGGCCTCGCCCATCTTCGCGCGGATGGCGGGGGTCAGCGCCGGCGAGGGCGACTCCTCGATGAGCTTCTGGTGGCGGCGCTGGATCGAGCAGTCGCGCTCGTTGAGGTGCACGATCCGCCCGTGCCGGTCGCCGAGGACCTGGACCTCGACGTGCCGCGGCCGGTCCAGGTACTTCTCCAGGTACACCGCGTCGTTCCCGAAGGCGGCGAGCGCCTCGTTGCGGGCCAGCTGGAAGTGGCGCCCGAAATCATCCTCCGTCGCCGCGACCCGCATCCCCTTCCCGCCCCCCCCTGCGGCGGCCTTGATAATGACCGGGAAGCCGATCCGCCGCGCCAGGGCCAGCGCTTCGTCGGCATCCGACACGGACCCCGGCGTCCCGGGGATGATCGGTACGCCGGCCTCCTCGGCCAGCTTTCGGGCCTGCGCCTTGTCGCCCATGGCGCGGATCTGGTCCGCGGTCGGGCCGATGAAGGTGATGTTCGACGCCGCCACGATCTCGGCGAACTCCGCACGCTCGGAGAGGAAGCCGTAGCCGGGGTGGATGGCGTCGGCGCCGGTGATCTCGGCGGCCGCGATGATCTGCGGGATCCGCAGGTAGCTGTCGCGCGCCGGCGGCGGGCCGATGCAGACGTCGTCGTCGGCGAACCGGACGTGCAGCGCCTCGCGGTCCGCCTCGCTGTAGACGGCCACGGTCTGCAGCCCCAGCTCGCGGCAGGCCCGGATGACCCGGAGCGCGATCTCGCCCCGGTTGGCGATGAGGACCTTCCGGAACATCAGCGCGCCATCGGGTTCCGGCTGAGTCCCGGCAGGTCGTTCCCGCCGCCCTTGGCGCCTGCCCCGGCGCCGCCCTTGTCTTGGAAGCCCTCGAACGTCCGGTCGCTCGACCCGGCGATCCCCTGCACCTGGAGCGCGAACTCCGTCGGGTTGGAGCAGTAGAACAGCGCCGTCTCCAGGGTGATCTCGCCGAGCGTGTACCAGCGCATCAGCGACTGGTCGAACGACTGCATCCCGTACTGGACCGTGCCTTCCTTGATGAGGTCCGGGATGTTCAGCTGGGCCTTCACGTCGCGGATGTTGTCGCGCACCGCGGCGGTGTTGATGAGCACCTCGCACGCCGGCACGCGGCCCGAGCCGTCGCCCTTCGGCGCCAGGCGCAGCGAGATGACGGCCTGGAGCGCGGTCGAGAGGAGGTGCCGGATCTCCTCGTGCTGGTGCGGCGGATAGAACGAGATGACGCGGTTGATCGTCTGCGTGGCATCGGTCGTGTGCAGCGTGGCGAAGACGAGGTGCCCGGTGTCCGCGGCCTTCAGCGCCACGTCCAGCGTCTCCATGTCGCGGATCTCGCCGATCAGGATGACGTCGGGGTTCTGCCGGAGGATGTGCTTGAGGGCGTTGTGGAACGAGAGGGTGTCCGCCCCGACCTCGCGCTGGTTCACGATCGAGTTGAGGTCCCGGTGCAGGAACTCGATCGGGTCCTCGATCGTGATGATGTTGACCCTGCGGTTGGTGTTGATGTGGTTGATCATCGCGGCGAGCGCCGTGGACTTCCCCGAGCCCGTCACGCCCGTCACCAGCACCAGCCCGCGCGGCTTCACGGCGATCTCCTCGAGGACCTTGGGGAGCCGCAGCTCCTCGATCGTCTTCACCTCGTAGGGGATCACCCGGAAGGCGAAGGCCAGCGTCCCGCGCTGCCAGTACACGTTCACGCGGAAGCGGCCCACCCCCGGTACGCCGATGGCGAAGTCCGCCTCCTTCGTCTCCATGAACTCCTTGAGCT
>CAYLJK010000406.1:0-2405 GCA_964383975.1 uncultured Gemmatimonadales bacterium
GATGCCCTGGCCCATCATCATGACTCGGTCAGCCTGAAGGTGCTGGCGCAGGACGCGGAGCGGGAAGCGGAGCCGATCGGCCTGCGCGCGGTGGCGCAGATCCCGCGCTGGCCGCACGTCGAGCTCTACCCGCTGACGTTCGAGCGGCTCGAGCTGGTCGGCGGCCCGGAGGCGTCCGAGGGGGAGGGCGGCGGCGAGGTGACCGGCGGCCGCGGCGCCCAGTTGTGGGTCGGACTCGCCCGCGCCGCGCTCGCCGTGGACGAGATGAAGCGCCGCCTGGAGGCCAGGCCCGAGCCCGCGTCGGCGCCGCAGGCCAATGCGTTCTACGGCGAGCTGGCGCCGCCGGCGCCGAAGGCCGCGCTCTCGGACGAGGAGATCGACGCCGCCCTGGGCGAGATCCACGCGGCAGGGGAGTTGGAAGCCGCCTCGGCCGAGCCGGCGGCGGTGGCGAAGGCCATCGAGAGCCACGAGCGCGGCACCGCGTACGACCAGGTGATCGTCGGCTACCTGCTCCAGATCGCCGAGGAGCTGAAGACCTCCGGCGGCGCGGGTGCCGCGGCGCTGAAGAAGAAGATGAGCCGGCTGGTGACGACGCTCGACCAGCAGACGCTGACGCGCCTCCTGGAGATGGGCGGCGACGTGCAGCAGCGCCGCCAGTTCGTGCTCGACGCGTCGCAGGGGATGGCGGTGGATGCGGTGGTGGACATCGTGAGGGCCGCGACCGGCACCGGCGCCCCGATCTCGCAGGCGATGCTGCGGATGCTCTCGAAACTCGGCCGCCACGCCGAGCGCGGGCCGGCCCCGCGCCGCCAGATCGCGGAATCCGCACTGCGGGAGCAGGTGGCCGAGCTGATCCAGGGGTGGGGACTCGCGGACCCCAACCCGGACGGCTACGCGCAGGCGCTCCAGCAGATGGCGATGGCGGCCCCGACGTTCCTCGCCGCGGACGAGGAGCAGTACGCCGCCGAAGCGCCCCGCATCGTCATGATGGCGCTGGAGGCGGGAGCCATCGGCGAGCCCGTGGAGCGGGCGGTGACGGGGATGGTGGACACGGGCCGCGTCGGTGAGCTGATCGACCTGCTGGAGCGCGCGCCGCGCGACAACGCCGCCGTCGCGGCCCTGCGCCAGCGCATCGTCGACCCGGCGATGCTGCGCGCCGCCCTCGCCACGCACCCGCTGGACACCGCCCTGGTGGACCGGCTCATCCAGGCCCTCGGCGAGCGCGCCGCGCCGCCGCTCCTCGACGAACTGGCGGAGGCGGACTCGCGCACCGTCCGGCGCGCGGTGCTCGACCGGCTGCTCCGGATGCCGGAGGCGCTGCGGCCGCTGCTCCAGGCCCGCCTCGCCGACGAGCGGTGGTACGTCGTTCGCAACATCCTCCACCTGGCCGCGGAGCTGCCGGGCGACGCACAGGCGGTTGACGCGGCCCCGCTGCGCTCCCATCCCGAGCCGCGGGTGCGGCGCGAAGCGATGCGGGTGCTCTTCCGCCAGCCCCACGAACGCACCCGCGCGCTCTGCACGGCCCTGGCCGACGCCGACGACCGCGTGCGCCAGCTCGCGCTCGCCGCGCTCGCCGAGGGCGTCCCCGACCCGGCGGTGCCGCTCCTCGCGGCGCTCGCCACCGATCTCGATGCCGGCGACGACCTGCGCATCCCCGCGGTGCGCGCGCTCGGCCACAAGGGCGGCCCCATCGCCCTCGACACCCTGCTCAAGCTCACGGAGGTGCGGCGCCGCTCCCTGCTCGACGTCATCGCCGCGCAGGGCACGCCGCCGGTCGCCGTTGCCGCGCTCGCCGCGCTCGCCGCGTTCCCGAAGGACGCGCGGGCCCGCGAGCGCCTGGAGCTGTGGGCCAGGGGCCGGGACCCCGCGGCCGCGCGCGCGGCCGCCGACGCGCTGAAAGGACGGTCATGACCCACGAGCTCGCCCCGCTCGCCCTCCGGTTCCTGAACGCCTTCGCCCAGGCGCTCGCGACGATGACGCTCTATCCGGACGGCCACCCGGCGCGGGAGGGGATCATCGACACGGCCTTCGACGCGCTGCGCGCGGTGCAGGCGATGGACCGGCGCGCCGCCTTCTCGTTCCTCGGCGACGAGGTCGTGCTCGGCCAGCGGCCGCTGCGCGAGCTGCGCGGCTGGGACTGGAGCCAGCGCCTTGCGTCCGCCGGGATCCAGCGCCTCCAGTTCGAGTCGGAGGTCTCGCGTGAGGAGTTCGAGGGGTTTCTCAGCGAGGTGCTCGCCCGCCTCACCCTGTCCGCGCTCCAGCAGGCCGGGCCGGCCTCGGGCTATGCCGGCTCGTCGGGCCCCATCCGCTTCGGGAGCGTCGGCATTCGGGAGCTGGAGCCGGAGCCGGACCTCACGACCGCCACGATCGAGCTGTCGCTCGACGACGAGGCCGACACGATCGCC
>CAYLJK010000407.1:0-2399 GCA_964383975.1 uncultured Gemmatimonadales bacterium
AGCCGAGGTAGGTGAGCGCGCGCATGAGGTAGAAGAGCGGCATCAGCGCGAGCCGCTCGTCGGTGAGGTCGCGCACGCCGCGGTAGCCCTCGATCACCGCCTCGCGCACCAGGTCGAACACCGGCTCGCCCCGGAAGAACAGCGAGACCGTGGCGATATCGAACAGGTGCCAGCCGAAGCCGCAGTCGTCGAAGTCGAGGAGCCGGATGCCCGATGCGCCGAGCAACAGGTTGTCGATCAGGAAGTCGGCGTGGATCAGACCGAAGGCGTCGGCGGGCTGGCCCAGGCGGGCGAGGTCGGCTTGGGCGGCGGCGCGGGCGCGATCGATCAGCGCCCGTTCCGCCGGGGCGAGGCTCGCGAGCTCCCAGAAGCGCCCCCACACGGGCCGCTCGCCGAGGAGGCCGTCGAGGTCCCAGGCGTGACGGCTGAAGCCGTCGGGCCGGGGCCAGCGCGCGGCGTGCGCGTGCAGGCGGGCCATCACCGCGCCGACCTCGCGGAAGGCGCCCGCCACGTCGGTGATCGCCGGGTTGAACCCACCCTCCAGGCTGCCGAACGGCTGGCCGTCGAGCCACGTCGTCATGTCCACCTGCCGGGGCTCCGGGACACCTTGGCCCACGGCCCTGACGAACGGCGCTCCGGCCCGGGTCGGCACGATCCCGGGCACGTCGATGCCGTCGGCGCGCAGCGCCCGCATCCAGAGGAGCTCCGAGGCGAGCTCGGCGTCGCTGTGGTAGCCCTGGCGATGAACCCGGAGCGCCGCCGGCCGCCCGTCCGGCCCCACCACCTTGAAGACCGCGTTCTCGCGGTACTTCAGGAGCTCCGGACCGACCCCGTCGATGCCCCAGTCGCGCAAGGCGGCGATGGCGAGGCGCCGCAACCGTGCCACCTGCTCCCCCGGCGGCACCCGATAGAAGTCATCTCCGGCGCCGTCCTCGCCGGTCGCGCGAGGATCGCCCCCCGCGACTCTTGCCGTTTCATCTCGCGCCATGAGCAGCCCCTCCCTCGGAGTCCCGCCCCGCTCCGGACTCGATCCCGGCCACTTTGTAGAGATCCCCCGGTCAGCCGCCGATCCCTGCTTGCGGTCGGTTCGATCCGGGGGATTTTGTCGGCGCGCTCTTAGCGAATACTAGTGGAATGGAAGTTTCGCGCAAGACGATCGTATGCGGTCTTTCCCCGCGCTATGGTGCGCGTCGCGTGCAGGGAGGCTCGTGATGGGGAACAAGGAGACGCCGCGATGACGAAGCCGGCCGCTCCGGCCCTCGACCCGACCACCGTCGAGGTCCACGTCAGCCTGGACGAGTTCCTGCCGAAGCCTTTCAACGAGCCCTGCCGGGGGCGGGCGTGGCGGCAGCTGGGGCATGCGGCGGGGATCACCCAGTTCGCCCGCCTCTCGGTGGGGAATCCGACCTCCGGCGTGGGGATGGAACTGCGCGTGATCGCGGCGGTGGTGGTGGGCGGCGCCAGCCTCAGCGGCGGCCGGGGATCCGTGCCCGGGGCTCTGGCCGGGGCGGCGATCATGTCGGTCATCGCCAGCGGCTGCAGCGCCCTGGGCCTGAGCAACCCCCGACAGGACATCGTCATCGGCGCGCTGGTGGTCGGCGCCGTCGCGCTGGACCGCCTGCGCGCCCGCGCCCGTGCCCGGCCGGAATAGGGGGCGGGCTCAACCCGCCTCGTTCAGCAGCCGCTCCAGCGTTCCGCCCAGGATCAACGCCTGGTCCGTCTCCGGCACGAAAGGACAATGCGTGCGGAACGCCTCGAGCGCCTGCCGGTAGGTGAGATTGAAGAGGCAGACCGGGTAGTCGGACCCCCAGCACAGCCGCCCGGCCCCGAACGCGCGGTAGAGGCGCCGCACCAGCGGACCGGTGTCGGCGTACGGGTAGTCCCAGGAGACTGCTGCGGCGTAGTTGAATCCCGACAGCTTGACGTAGATGTTGGGCACGTCGGCCGAGAGGAGCACTTCCTGGATGCCCGCTTCGTCGGCCGCGCGGCATCCCGCCAGATGGTGACAGAGGAAGAAGACCGCGGGGAAGCGGGAGGCGAGCCGGCGCAGTGCCGGGTGCCAGGCAGGGGAGAGGGCCAGGCTGGCGATCAGCCCCCGCTCCTCGGCCACGGCGAAGAACGCCAGGCCTTCCGGCGAATCGAACCACTCGTGGTCATTCCGGAGGTAGTGGGTAAACCCCTTCAGCGAGTAGCGGTCCGCGGCCTCCCGCAGCCGGTTTGCCGCCCCGGGCGTGTGGTACGTCGGCGACCAGGAGCAGTCGACGTCGGCGAACTGGATCAGCCGGTCCGGGTAACGCGCCGCGCATTCCGCGACGTAGTCGTTGTTCGCCGGGTTGTGGTCGATCTGCGCGCAAACGAGCACCGCTCGATCCACGCCCGAGCGGTCCATTTCCCAGAGC
>CAYLJK010000408.1:0-2395 GCA_964383975.1 uncultured Gemmatimonadales bacterium
GTCTGCGCTCGGCCCCCGATTCCGCGCGGCCGGAGAGGAACTTGTTCCACTCCGCGAGTGCCTGGTCGTCCATCTGGGCCCTGGCGAACGCGTCCGAGACGCTCGGCCGCGCACGCTGGGCCGGCTCGTGGCTTTCGAGGATGACCATCACCTTGGTCGAGCCGGCGTCACGGAGCTTGTCCTTGAGCCGTCCCTGCCCCGCGTCGGCGGCGAGGCCGCGGACCAGCGCGACGATCTCCGGGGCGATCGCGCCGCGGGCGATGATGATCTCGTTGATGGCCTGGGCCCGCAGCCGCTCGACCAGGGCCGCGAACGGCGGCTCCCCGAGCGGCATCTCGACGTCGTCAATGGTGAGGACGCCGTCATAGTAGCGCACCGTGACCGACTTGCGCTCGGTGAACGCGAGCACCTCGCGCACCGCGTTCTTCTGCGCCTCCCCGGGGCCCGGGGACCGGCGCACAAGGGCCACGGCGCGGGCCAGCGCCTCAGCGTAAGCGCGGTGGTCGAAGGCAGTCATGGGCTGGGGCGAACGTATCCCGCGCGCGCGGCGGGCGCCATGGGGCAGGGGGCGGGATGTCGCCGGCCGCCGCGCGCCCCCGTGCGCCGGTGCGTCCTACCGGATGAGCCGCGCCCAGACCCTGGCGTGGGTGTCGTGCCAGGCCTCGTAGCGGCGTTCCGCCCGGCGGAGGGCTCGCTGCCGGCGCCGGTCGTCCGGGATGTGGGCGGCGAGGTCCACGAAGGCGTGCCGCACCTCCTCGTCGAAGACGTGCAGCAGCTCGTGGATGAGGTCGGTGCGCATCCCCTCCCGCTCGCCGAAGCGCGAGGGGTTCACCGTGATCTCGACGATGGTGGCCATCGAGAGGACCTTCACGGTGCAGGTCGCCAGCGTCCGGCCCATGCGGCGGGCCGAGACCCGGTACTCGTACTGCTCCGAGTCCCAGAGGCGGGCGCAGCGGCGGATGATGCGCCCCATCCAGCGCCGCTCCTCCTTCGGCACCGACTTGTCGAAGTGGACCAGCACCCGTTTGCGCGGGGCCTCGAGGCGCTCCTCGACCGCCTGCTGGACGGCGATCTCCGCGGTGTCGTTCTCGGCCATCGCGTGTCCCCCCGGGGGCTGCTGGAAATTGCCCCAGCCCCGCTTCCGCGCCAACCCTCCCCGGCATGCGAACGGGGCGCCCCTCGCGGAGCGCCCCGTTCCGGGCCATGGAGGCCGCCCTCAGCCGCTAACGCAGGCGTCAATCTGCTCGTGGAGCAGGCGGGGCGCGTGGCTGCGCTCGAGCGCGGCCGTCCATTCGGCGTCCGCGTGGTTCTCGATGAAGACGAGCCGCCAATGCTGCGCCGAGGCACAATGGTCCATGGCGTAGCGCAGCGCATCGTCGAGCGTCGGCACGGCGGGCATCCCCTGAATGCCGCTCCAGCGAAAGCCGTCGGGCGCCGCGTTGAGCACGTGGAAGTAGCCGTCCAGCATCATCTCGCGAGCCATCGTCTCTCCTTCACCAGGAGGCCGTATCGGCACGGTAGTGCGTGCGCGCCAGGAGCGCCAGTCGAGCGCGTGGAGGGTGCATGAGTATGCGCCGCGATGTTTGGGCGGGCACAGGGGCAGCGGGCACCGGAAAGACCCGTGGGGTGGAGCGCCGCGCTCACTCCTCGGCCGGCGGCAGGCGCCGCTCGTCACGCTGCTTCGACAGCAGCCGCTCGGCGAAGTCCACCCGCTCCTCCAGCTCGGCCACTCGGTGGTGGAGCTGGTCGAGTTCGGCGACCCGCGCCTCCATCTCCGCGAAGGCTTCACGCTCGCGCTGCTCCAGCCGACGCGCCTTCGACGGCGGGAGGAGTCGCAGCGCCGCGACGCCGCCGAAGATGAGCGCGATGATGGACCCGAGGGCCGCGGTCGGCCAGAGCACTTCACCCGGGATGAACATGCCTCACCGACCTCGCTGTCGCTGTGAACCGGCGGCCCGATGTCTCAGCGTACGTCCCCATGGCCGCCCAGGATTCGCGGCTCGCCCGTGCCGAAGTCGTCCGCCCGCCGCCCGCGCCCAGGCGACGACGCACCCCCCACGCACCGGCCAGCGGCACGTGCGCCGTGAAGGCGGGGCGGCCGCTGCTGGACAGGGAACCGATGGCGAATCCGGCTCGGACTGGTGCGAGGCACTCTACGGTGGGTCCGTGCGGCTCTGCTGGGGGTCGTGGTACCGGCCCGGCCGACGAGCTCCGCGTTTACCAGGGTCCGGACCCGCCCACACCGCGGCAAGACCCGTGGACGGGCCTCGAGGCCTGCGGGGGCGCCGCGATGCCCGCCGTCCCGCACCGTGCCCCCGTGCCTGCCGCCTCTGAGTGCCCGAGGTGGGAGTTGAACCCACACGCCGTTGCCGGCACGGGATTTTGAGTCCCGCGT
>CAYLJK010000409.1:0-2394 GCA_964383975.1 uncultured Gemmatimonadales bacterium
GCGGTGGTGGAGTTGGTAGATTCCGCCGTACCGACCGCCCAGCCCGAAGGGGCCGAGGAGGCGGGCACCTAGGAGCGTTCGGGGAAACGTGAAAGCTGACGTTCGTCGATCTCTTTCGGCGAACGCCAGCAATCACGGGGTTGAAGGTGCCTCGCAGGCCGGTAATTGATCGGTTGCCACACTTCACAACCCGACGAGAGAGGCTGACCGAAGGGTAACCCGGCCGGGACGCTCGCGGGAGGCCTCTCGAAGGCAGCCGCTCCCATGCCCTCCCGCTCCCTCGGCCAACTCTCCTTCTTCGACCCTGCGTTCCTCGTACCGGACTGCCTGGAGCCGGGTACGCTGCCGTGGCTTCTCGCGCAGCACGCCGCGACGCTGTTCCCGCCATGGCTGGCGACGGGTTGGCGGGGAAGCGGCCGGCGCGGGCGGAAGGCGTGGCCAGCGCGAGTGCTGCTGACGCTGCTGGTCCTCCGGTGGTCCGAGGAGGGCATGAGCCGGCTGGCCGCGTGCAAGCGCGCCATCGTGGACGTGCGGTGGCGCGCGGCGATGGGGTTGCGGCTCGGCGCCCCGACGCCGAGCGAGCGGACGATGCGGGACTTCGAGGCGTTCCTCCGCGGGCGACACGCGTGCGGTACGCCTCGCTATCTGCTCCTCCACGAGCACGTCGTGCGCCTGTGCCTCGAGGCGGGCGTGGCGCGCGGCGCGCAGTGGGGAACCGACAGCACCCCGATGTGGTGCTACGGCGCGGTCCAGGACACGGTCCGGCTCGTGGGCGACGGGCTGCGGATGATCGGGCGGCGGTACGCACGTGCGACCGGCCGTATCCTGCGCGAGGTGGCGCGCGCGTGGGATCTGCCGCTGCTGGTCGCAAAGAGCGTCAAAGGGCACGCGCGCATCGACTGGCGCGACGCGGATGCGCGAGCCGACGTCGTGCACGGGCTCGCCGAGGCCGCGCTGCGCGTCGCCGAGGCCGTCCGCGGGACCCCGGACCTGCGGGCGAGCCGCGCGGGACGCGAGGCATTGAAGCTCGTCCGGACCGTGCTGAAGGTGGTCGAGCAGGACCTCGAAGCCGACGAGCAAGGGCGCCTCGTGATCGCCCGGCGCGTCGCCGTGAACCGCATCGTGAGCCTGACGGACCCCGGGGCGCGCCACGGCCGGAAGACGCGCAGCGTCTCGTTCGAGGGCTTCAAGCTCCACGTGCTGGGCGACTTGGTCGGGGGCCTCGTCGCGTCGGTGTGCGTCGCGCCGGCGAACGTGTCCGACAACGTGCCCGTGCACCGCCTCGTCGCGCGGGCGCGCCAGGCCGGCGTGGAGATCGACCGGCTGCTGGCCGACACGGCCTACGGCGCCGCGCGCGACCGCGTCATCCTGCGCAGGCAGCACGGCGTGGAGGTGGTCGCGCCCGTTCCCGACCGCCCCGCGACCGGCCGCACGGTGCGCAAGGAGGAGTTCAGGATCGACTTCCGGGCCGGCTCGGCCACCTGTCCCGCTGGCATCACCACCACGGAGCGCACCATGGTCGCCTGCTCGGAGTTCGGCGTCGACACGGTCGCCTACCACTGGCCGAAGGAAGCCTGTGCCGCCTGCCCGATGCAGGCGCGCTGCTGCGATGGAGGGAAGGGGCGGCGCCGTCTCGCCCTGCACCCCTACGAGGAGGCGCTGCGCGCCGCTCGGGCCGCGTGGACGGACCCCGCCCTCCGCGACGAGTACCGCGACCGCTCCCGGTTCGAGCGGCTGAACAACGAGCTCGTCCGCCACGGCGCACGACAGGCGCGCGCCTGGGGGCTCGGCGCGGCCAACCTCCAGGCCCACGCGATCGCCATGCGGTGCAACCTCGCCCTGCTCGCGAAGGCGCTCGCGCGGGCCGAAAGGGCCGCGGCGGCGTAGCCAGCGGCCACGGGGCGCCCGAGCCTGCCGGCGCGGGCGCCCCACGTGGGTCACGCCCGGCACATGCCGAGGAGCATCGCACCGACCCGACGGAGCTCCTCCTGCTTCTCTGGCCCGCCCGGCAGGTCGATCAGATCCAGCACGCTCGCGGCCTCCGCCGCCGACCCCCATGGCGATGCGGTAGTGATGCCTCCGCTGCGCGCCGGGCTCGTACCCGCTGCCCTCGGCGATGTTGGAGGGGACCGAGTCAGCCGCGCGGAGCAGCTGGTCCCGGAGGTGCTTGCGCTCTGCCGGAGGCAGACGGGCGCGGGGGTGTGGGAGCGGACCGCGCGGGGCTCGACCTCGGACTCGACCTCGGGCTCGAGCTCGGGCTCGGCCTCCCGCTCGGCCTCCTCCTCGACCTCCGCCAGGGGGAGAAACGCCGAACGCTACTAGGGGAGCGCGCCAGGGGATCGGGTCGACGGCCGGCCGTCGCTCGCGGCCCCGCCCAAGCGGAGGTACCTACCT
>CAYLJK010000410.1:0-2392 GCA_964383975.1 uncultured Gemmatimonadales bacterium
TTCCCCGGCGCACACTACTGCCCGACCTCCAGGATCGTCGCCACCGTGGCGAAGGTCGCTCCGAAGGGGAGGACCCGATGACGCTTCCGCCCAACGCCGCGCTCGTCCTCATTGACGTCCAGCTAGGCTTTGACGAGCCGCGCTGGGGCGCGCGCAACAACCTCGACGCCGAGGCCCGCATCGCGCGGCTGCTGGCCGCGCTGCGGCGCACCGGGCGTCCGGTGGTCCATGTCCAGCACATGTCGAAGGAGCCCGATTCGCCGCTCCGCCCTGACCGCCCCGGAAACGCGCTGAAGCCCGAGGCCGTCCCGGAGCCGGGCGAGCCGCTGTTCCAAAAGTCGGTCAACGCCGCCTTCATCGGCACGACGCTCGAGGCGCACCTGCGGGTGCGCCGCATCGACACCGTGGTGCTCGCGGGGCTCACCACCGACCACTGCGTCTCCAGCACCGCGCGCATGGCGGCCAACCTCGGATTCCACACCATCGTCGTCGCCGACGCCACGGCGACCTTCGAGCGCACCGGCCCCGACGGCGCGCACCTCACGGCCGAGGAGATGCACCGCGCGGCGCTCGCGAGCCTCCACGGCGAGTTCGCCGAGGTGCGGTGCTCGGAGGAGCTGATCGGGGAGGCGGAGCGCGGCGGGTGACATGACGCGGTATGACAAGACCGGCCCCATGAGAACGTCCGGACGTACGGGGACCATTACGCCTCCGCGGACCAGTCCAGGCGGTCGGGGCGCGTGACCCAGCCGTAGCGCCCGCGAACTACGTCAGGCGTGGCAGCGGCCGGCGAGCCCCGCCGTCTCTCCCCGCCCCACCTTGCGGCCGGCCCCGCCAGGCGTATGTTCGGCGCATCCCCAACAACCGGAGGCACGGATGTCACGGGCCGCCTTGCTCGGCGCGGCGCTTCTCGCGTTCACGGCCACGACCGCGAGTGCCCAGGGGTACCTCGTCGTGTCGCAGAACAAGTGTTCGCTGAGCCGCCAGGGCGAGATCCGCCGCATGGTGGACTCGCTGTGGATCCCCATCGCGCAGGAGCTGGTGAACGAGGGCCGCCTGACGGCGGCGGGCTCCGCGTACCACGCGTGGGGGGACGAGTGGAACGTGGTCATGTGGTTCACCGCGGCGGACATCCCGACGTTCCTCGCCGCATACTCGGAGCTGGTGCGCCGGTTCGAGCAGCGCCATCCGGCCGCGATGACCCAGATGCTCAGCGGGTGCACGGACCACCGGGACAGCATGTACCGGATGGGAGCGTCCACGACGCCGGCGGCCGGTCCGCCGCCACGCCGGCCGTAGGATGCCGGCGGCAAGTAGCCGCTTCGCGGCCAGTCGAGGGCTGAAAGCCTTCGCTCGGCCTGTTGCGCACGCCGGGAGGCGTGCACCACCACGACCGCCCGCGGGTCGCGGGGAACGTCCGAAGCGGTCTCCCGTGGGGTCGCCACACGCACGTCCAGGAGGCCTTATGCGTCCCAGGCTGCCGCTGTTGACCGCCCTCTTGCTCGCAGCGTGCGCGGACCAGGATCGGACTCGGCCGATCCAGACGGTCACCGACCTCGATACGGCGGCACTCCTCCAGGCACGGCTCGCCGGCCCCACCGCGCGGCTGCACGAGAATAACGGCTGCACCGGCGACGCGCTGAACATCGGTCAGAACCAGAACATCGCGGACCTGCGCTTCTCCGGCTTTAACGACGAGGCCCGCTCCGTGACGCTCGACGGGCCGGCGGGGGCGTACTTCTCGGCCTTCGATCGGTCGCAGTTCCATCTGACCGACGACTACACCATCATCAGAAAGTCCGATGGTCAGCCGGTTTGCATCGTGACCTTCCGGCAGCCGGAGATCGGCCGGTGGGTCCCCTATCGCGGCTACGACATGTGGTACTCCGGCGGCAACGGCATCGACGGGAAGATCAGCTCGGTTCGGTGGGGCCACTGGTGGTGAAGGCCGTCCCGCTCAACGGGCGATGGCCGATGGCCGAATCGCCATGCGAACGAGACCGCCCCGTAATCCCGCTTCCCTGCCAGCACCATGAGACCGTCGCACCTTCTCCCCATGCGCTCGGGGAGGAGGTGTGACGTGTTCTCCGACGCCCAGGCGTTCTCCGCACCGCCAGCGCGCTGGGCCTGTGTGCCAGCCGGCTTCTGGTCGGATCACGGCCCCTCGCGGAGGTCGAGGCCGTTTCGCGCACGACGCCCCACACAGGCGATTCAAGGTGCTGCGCCACGCGCCGCCACCGAGGCACGCCGCGTCACCGGTCGAGGGCCGAGGGCTCTCGTTCACGCTCCGGCGGCGCTCGGCCGGCGTTGAACTGGGGTGAGGATCGGCATCGGGAGGAATCCATGAGTTTCGCGGACCGAGTCGCGGAGCGGTGGCCCGAGGGATTCCTCG
>CAYLJK010000411.1:0-2383 GCA_964383975.1 uncultured Gemmatimonadales bacterium
GGCGGCGGCGCCGCGAAGGCCAGCCGCAGCGCCAGGTACGCCCCGGCGTTCACCATCGAGGCCGCGTGCAGGTAGGCGCTCACGGGGCTGGGCGCGACCATCGCGTCGGGGAGCCACGTGTGGAAGGGTACCTGGCCCGCCTTCGCCCAGGCGCCGACCAGCATCAGCACCAGCAGCGTCGTGGCGAGCGCCGTGCGTCCCCCGGCACCGAGCCGCGCCAGCGCGGCGGCGTCCGCACCGCCCGCCACGGCGACGAGGACGATGATCGCCGCCAACAGCGCCAGGCCGCCGCCCGCCGTCATGAGGAACGCCTTGTACGCCGCCGCGAGCGCCCCGTGCTCCTCCTGGTAGAAGCCGATCAGCGCCCAGGAGCAGAGGGTCGTGATCTCCCAGAAGAGGAACATCTGGAGCAGCGTGGATGACGTGACCAGCCCCGACATCGCGCTGATGAACAGCAGCAGCCAGAAGTAGAAGCTGCGCCGGTCGTCGGGGACGGCGATCTCCCGGTTCGCGGGGCCGACGTACGTCGCCGAGTACAGCACGCACGCCACGCCGATGAGCCCGTTGCCGAGCAGCAGCAGGCTCGCGAGCGGATCGAGCGTGAAGCCCCACAGCGGCACGGCGCGGCCGAGGGCGCGGTCCACCACGCCCAACCCGCCGAGCGGCACCGCGACGCCGGCGAGGCCGTCGCGCGCGACGAACAGCGCGGCGAGTCCCGCCGCCACGGTCGAGACGCCCACGGCCAGCGTGTCCGCCCACCGGGCCGGCGCGAACCGCACCGCCACCGCGCCCGCGAGGGGCAGGAGGATCAGGAGCAGGAAGGCGCTGAGCACCGGGTCAGGCATGGGGGACCGGCTCCGTGAGCGCCGCGGTCAGCAGCGTCGTGAGGGCATCGGCCGTCGCGGTCACCACCCCGCTGGGCGGCGAGCCGACGGTCAGGTGCAGGGGCTGGATGCCGAGCACCCACACCGGGGTGTCGTGCGCGGCGAGGAGATCGGCGACCAGCGCGAGTGAGGCGC
Organism: uncultured Gemmatimonadales bacterium; assembly: GCA_964383975.1. GTDB lineage: Bacteria > Gemmatimonadota > Gemmatimonadetes > Gemmatimonadales > JACORV01 > DASXPG01. The sequence continues at coordinate 1,020 of CAYLJK010000411.1, forward strand.
GGTGCGTGTCCGGGGCGCGCGCCGCCAGGTCCGCCGCCGGCACGAGGCACCAGCTGCCCGGCGCGGCGTGGAAGTCGACGGCGTCGAGGAAGATGACCGGCCGCCCCGGATGGGCGAGCAACGGCCCGAGAAAGCTCTCCGGCACCGGGCCCGCGTCGATGACCCGGTGCGGAAAGCGGTCCGCGAGCATCGCCGCGAGCACCGAGCCGATGGCGTCGTCCCCGCAGAGCGGATGCCCGACGCCCACCAGGAGCGCGTGCTCCCGCGCCACGAGGTCGGTGAGGCGCAGCTCGTCCGGGGTCACGGCGTCACCATGGCGGCTCGATGCGCTCGAGCGCGTACAGCTCGTCGTACCGGAACACGGGGCCGTCCAGGCACACGTAGCGGTCCACCACGAGACAGTGGCCGCACTTGCCGCAGCCGCACTTCATGTGACGCTCCAGCGTCGTCACGCAGTGCCGCGCCGGGATGCCGTACTCCCGGATGAGCTGGCGGCCGCCCAGCTCGATCATGATCGGCGGCCCGCACAGGAACGCCGTGAGGCGGTCCGGGACGATGCCCGCCTTCGGGAACAGGGCCGTGATCAGACCGACGACGCGCGGCGGGTGCGCTCCCAGCTCCCACGCGCCGTCCCCGCGGTCCACCGAGAGGAACAGCTCCACGCCCTGCCGCTCCCACGCCGCGTACTGCCACGGGTAGAGCAGCTCCGACGGCGAGCGCGCGCCGTGTAGCACCACGATGCGGCCGAAGCTGCTCCGCTCCAGCAGCGCCGCCCACAGCAGGCCGCGCAGCGGCGCCAAGCCGATGCCGCCGGCCACGAACAGGAGGTCCCGGCCGCGGTACGTCTCCAGGTCGAAGCCATTGCCGAACGGGCCGCGCACGCCGACCGCGTCGCCGGGGCGCCGCGCGGCGAGGAGTCCGGAGACGACGCCCGAGTCGCGCACGGTCACGCAGAGGGTGTCCGCGAGACCGGCCGGCGAGGAGATGGAGATCGGCACCTCGCCCGCGCCGTACACCGTGAGCTGGAGAAACTGCCCCGGCCGCCAGACGAGGCCGTTGCGTTCCAGGTGCAGCGTCACCACGCGCTTCGTCGCCGCGTCCGGCGGGATCTCCTCGCGCACCTCCCGCACGCGCACCGGGCGCGGGAGATAGGTCTCGCCGTGCGCCAGGTCGGGGAGCGGGGCCAGGGTCGTCATCGCTCACGCTCCTTTCGGCGCCGGCGCCGCGCGACCGGCGGCGAGCGCATCGGTCATCCGTTCCGACACGTCCGCGATGCCGATGCCGCCGAGGCAGACGATGGTGCAGCGGCCGCACCCGGTGCAGCCCAGGGCGCCCACGCGCTCGACGAACTGCCACGACAGCTT
>CAYLJK010000412.1:0-2364 GCA_964383975.1 uncultured Gemmatimonadales bacterium
CCTGCGGCTCCCGGTCCTCTTCCACGTCGAGGACAACGGCTACGCCATCTCGGTGCCCGTGGAGGTGAACACGGCGGGCGGCTCGATCTCCAAACTGGTGGCGGGTTTTCCCGGCCTTCTCGTCGAGGAGGTGGATGGCTGTGACCCGGTCGCCTCGTACGAGGCGTTCACCAGGGCCGTCGCCTGGTGCCGCGGCCGCCGCGGGCCCGCGCTCGTCCACAGCCACGTGATCCGGCCGTACTCGCACTCGCTCTCCGACGACGAAGTGATGTACAAGCCGCCGGCCGAGCGCGAGGCCGAGGCGAAGCGGGATCCCCTGGTGAGCTTCCCGCGGCAGTTGCTGGAGGACGGCGTGGCGACGGCCGAGGAGATCGCCGTGGTCGAGGCGGAGGTCGCCGCCGCCGTGGAGGCAGCGGCGGAGACGGCGCTCGCCGCGCCGCAGCCGCCCGTCGAGACGGTGCTGCGCCACGTGTACTCCCCTGACGTGGATCCGGCCTCGGAACAGTTCGATACCGAGGATGACCCGCGCTTCAGCGGGGACCCGACCACGATGGTGGACCTGCTGAACGCCTGCATGAAGGACGAGATGGCGCGCGATGCGCGCATCATCCTCTTCGGGGAGGACGTCGCCGACGTCTCGCGCAGCGAACACCTGGGCAGGGTCAAGGGCAAGGGCGGCGTCTTCAAGGTGACATGGGGCCTCCAGCGGCTCTTCGGCGACGAGCGCGTGTACAACTCGCCGCTCGCCGAGGCGAACATCATCGGGCGGGCCATCGGGCTGGCCACCCGCGGCCTCAAGCCGGTCGTCGAGATCCAGTTCTTCGACTACATCTGGCCGGCCTTCATGCAGCTGCGCAACGAGCTGGCCAACCTGCGCTGGCGGTCGAACAACGCCTTCAGCGCTCCCGTGGTGGTGCGCGTGACGTACGGCGGCTACCTCAAGGGCGGTGCGCCGTACCACTCGCAGACCGGGGCGGCGCTGTTCACGCACACGCCGGGACTCCGCGTCGTGTGCCCGGCCACGGCGCTGGACGCGAACGGCCTGCTCCGCACCGCGATCCGCTGCGACGACCCGGTCATCTTCCTGGAGCACAAGCACCTCTACCGCCAGACCTACAACAAGGCGCCGAATCCCGGCCCCAACTACATGATCCCGCTGGGGAAGGCCCGGAGCGCGCGGGAGGGCCGGGACCTGACGATCGTGACCTACGGCGCCGTCGTGCAGCGCGCGCTTGTGGCGGCGAAGGAGGCCGAGGAGGCGCACGGGATCAGCGTGGAGGTCATCGACCTGCGGTCCCTCTCGCCCGTGGACTGGGAGACAATCGGACGGTCGGTCCGCAAGACCAGCAGGGTGCTGGTCGCCTACGAGGATGCGCTGTCGTGGGGCTACGGCGCCGAGCTCGCCGCGCGGATCGCCGACGAGCACTTCGCCTGGCTCGACGCGCCGGTGCGCCGGCTTGCCTCGCAAGACACGTTCGTCGCGTACGCCCCACAGCTGGAGGACGCGATCCTCCCGCAGGCGTCCGACGTGGCCGCCGCGATCCGGGAGCTGGCGGCGTTCTGACCGCCGCCGGCGCGCAGCGGCGCGCGCTCTTCGGCCTCCTCTTCCTGTGCAGCGGGGTGGCCGCCCTCATCTACGAGCAGCTCTGGATCCGCGAGCTGCAGCAGGTCTTCGGCTCCACCATCCACGCCATCACGACGGTCGTGGCCGCCTACATGGGCGGCCTCGGCCTTGGCGCGTGGGTCGGGGGCCGCCGGGCCGACGGGACGTCACGCCCGGCGGCCTGGTACGGCGGTCTGGAGCTGGCCATCGGCCTGTTCGGTCTTGCGTCGCCGTGGATCATCGGCGCGGTCGGCGAGGGCTGGCTACGCGCGGCATCGGCGCTGCAGCCCGGCCTCTGGGCGGGCACGGTGATGAAGTTCGCGGCCGCCTTCACCGTGATGCTCGTTCCGACGTTCCTCATGGGCGCCACCCTGCCGCTGCTCACGCGGGCTTTCACGGGCCCCGGGACCGGGGCGCTGCGACACGACCTCGGCCTGCTCTACGGGCTCAACACGGTCGGGGGCGTCATCGGGTGCGCGCTGGCGGGATATGTGCTCAAGGTCTTCCGAAATGACGTTGACGTGAGCTGGCCCGACCAATCTCACAACAAATCGTCAGGCTTCGACGTCACTGCCAAGACCGAAGGCAGCTTTCAGTACAACCTCAAGTTCGAGATGTACAACGCTGGCGAGGCCCGGTGGCTCATCTACCTGGCGCGGCCGAATGGCGAGCGCGTGTCGCCCATCACCGAATTCACGACGCTGGGCGACTCCTATCGCAACCTGGTGGTCTACGTTGCCTACTGGTTGGCCCGCTGAACA
>CAYLJK010000413.1:0-2355 GCA_964383975.1 uncultured Gemmatimonadales bacterium
GCGCGCAGGCCCCACGCCACGTTCTCCAACACCGTGCCGCGGAAGAGGAACGGCCGCTGCTCCACGAGCGTCGCCCGCCGTCGCAGCGCCTGCCGGTCGGCCTCGGTGCGGACCGCTCGGCCCTCGGCGAGCAGCGTTCCCGCGGTCGGAGCCTCCAGGCCCGCGAGCAGGCGCAGCAGCGTGCTCTTCCCGGCGCCGTTCGGGCCCACCACGGCGGCGCGCCCGCCGGACGCGATGTGGAGCGACGGGATGCGCAGCACCGTGCGGCCGCCGTACCCGTGCCGCACGCCGTCGAGGTCAAACATCGCCACGCCCCTGAAGCAGGTGGAGGATGACGTTCACCGCGAGCGCGAGCGCGAGCAGCACGAGACCGAGCGCGATCGCCAGCTCGAACTGCCCCTGCGACGTCGCGAGCGTGATGGCGGTCGTGAAGGTCCGCGTCTGGTGGCGGATGTTGCCGCCGACGATCAGCGCGGCGCCGACCTCGGAGAGCACCCGGCCGAATGCCACGACCCCGGCGGCCACCAGCGCCAGGCGCGTCTCGCGGGCCACGGCCCACGCCGCGCGGACCGGCCCGGCGCCGAGGGTGAGCGCGGTGCGGCGGATGCGCGGGTCCGCCGTCTGGACGGCGGCGGCCGCGAGGGCGGCGGTGATCGGGACCGCGAGGCAGATCTGCGCGAGCGCGATCGCCTGCCAGGTGAACAGCAAGCCGAGGCTCCCGAGCGGACCGTGGCGGCTCAGGAGCAGGAAGAGGAGCAGACCCACCACCACGGTGGGCAGCGCGAGCGCCGTGTTAACCGCCAGGAGCAGCAGCCGCCGCCCCGCGAAGGCGGTCGTGCCCAGCCACACGCCGAGCGGCAGGCCGATGGCGCAGGCGACCGCGGTGGCCACCAGGGCGACGCGGAGCGACAGCGCCGCGATCTGGAGGATCTCGCCGAGCGCCGCCATGGCGGCTCAGAAGGTGAAGCGGTAGGAGAGCCCGGCCGTGAGCGTGAGGTTGTGGGTCACGTCCCGGTCGTCATACCGGTCCGGATTGAGCACGGGCGTGTACGGGAGGGTCTCTCCGGTGGCGCTCCGCGGCTGGAAGAACGCCAACGGCCATTCGTACCGGATCGTGTTGTCCTTCACCTCGAAGGTCAGGGCGAGGCTGTGCCCGATGATGTAGCGCGCACCGGCCGTCGGCACGAGGGTGAAATTGGTGCCCGCGCGATACCCGCCGGCGTCCGTGGTGTTGTCGGTGGGCTTGATGACGCCGATCGCGAGGCCTGCGTAGGGCGCGAGGCGGCGCCACGACTTGGCGCCGGTGAGGTTGAGGACGAGCCCCAGCTCGGCAGCGATCAGGTCGGCGTCCACGTCACCGCGGATCCGCTCGGGCACATCCCGGTTCGGGTCGATGACCGTGCGCTTGGACGTGATGTAGGAGACCGTGGTCAGCAGGTCCACCGGACCCCCGAGCCGGGTCTGCAGTCGCAGCGAGACGGTGCCGCCCCCCTGTGCCCCCACGCCGGCTTCCGAGCGGTTGCCGAAGAAGCGGCCGAATCCCACGGTCACCGCCTGTCGCGTGGGGATGTCCCGGAACGGCGAGCGCTCCGGCGGGTGGCCCACTTGGGCGAGTCCGGGGACGGCGGCCACCCCCAGGGTGAGGAGCGCCGTGGAGGCGGTCAGCAGGCGCAGGCGAGGCCCGCGGGCCGCTGCGTTTGACATCGCTACTCCCGTGTTCTACAATGACTTTCGTGCGCCAACGATCGGCTCAATCTACCGCCGCTCGGCGTCACCTACCAGCCGCACGCGTCGCACTCCTGCTCTCCGTCGGGGCCCTGACCAGCGTTCTGGCCGCTCCGCTGCCCGCCCAGCGCACCGTGACCGTGCAGCGCGACGGGGAGCCGTTCCTGTCCACCGCCGCCGGCGCCCGCATCGGGCGGCTGGCGGCCGGCACCTCGCTCACCGCCGGCGGCGTGCGCTCAGGATACACCGAGGTGACCCTCGCGGGGTGGATCTTCCGTTCCTCCGTTGAGGCGGCGTCGCGCGAGGGATACGACCTCGCCGTCAGCGCCAGCCCCGAGGAGAACCTGCGCGCCGGGCCCAATGGTCGCGTGCTCGCGCGGTTGCTGCGGGGGGCGCTGCTGAGCGAGATGGAGCGCCGCGGCCAGTGGGTCCGCGTCCAGCGGACCGGGTGGGTGGCCACGGCGGCGGTGCAGCCGCCGGCGGCGCCCGCACCGGGCCGGCGCGACACGGCGCGCGCCGTCGCCCGCGCCGACACGGCCGCACGGCGGAGCGCGCCGCCGCCGCGGCGGGACACGGTGGGCCCCGTGGTGCCCGCGGATCCCGGGCGAGCCGTGGTACGGCGACGCATCC
>CAYLJK010000414.1:0-2311 GCA_964383975.1 uncultured Gemmatimonadales bacterium
CCTGAGCATACCGGGCGTGCAACCGCTTGATGAACTCGTGCGGCACAACGGTCTGCTGCTCCCAGTCGGCCGCCCGCAGCACCACGTTGAACGTGACGGCCGAGTCGGCGAACGCCGTGAACCGCAGCAGCGGCTCGAAGTCGCGCTTCGCCCCGGGCGCGTCCCGCTGCACCTGGCGGGCCACCTCGAGCGTGACGCGCTCCACCCGCTCCAGGTCGCTCCCGTACGCCACGCCGACCGGGACCACGACGCTGAACTCCGGCTCGGGGAGCGAGAAGTTGATGGTCGTGGCCTCGGCGAGCCGGGCGTTGGGGACGAGGACGAGGTTGTTCCGCGGCTGGCGGATCGTCGTCTGCCCCCAGGTAATGTCCTGGATGATTCCCTCAGTCCCGTCCTCGAGCCGCACGAAGTCGCCGGGGCGCAGCTTGCCGCCCGCGAGGATGCGGACACCGGCGAAGAAGTTGGCCAGCGTCGGTTGGAGGGCGAGGCCGACGGCGAGGCCGCCGACGCCAAGGGCCGTGAGCATCGGCGTGATCTCGACTCCGAGCCCGCGCAGGATGATGAGCAGGCCGAGGACGTAGACGACCACGCGCACGACGTTCGCGATGAGCGAGACGCCCTGGAGCGCGCCGGCGGTGCTGGCGCGAACGGCGCCCGCCCCGAACCGCGCCAGCGCCCAGGTCACCGAGAAGATCGCGACGGCCGCGACCGCGCGGCCAAGCCACGCGTCTGCCCCGCGGGAGAGCGGTAGGATGCGCACGCCGATGTGCACGCCGAGCAGCGTGAACCACAGCACCGACGGGCTGCGGACGGCGTCCACCAGCACGTCGTCCAGATGCCACGTGGTACGGGACGCGAGGCGGGCGATGCGGGGCAGGACCAGGCGGCGGAACGCCAGCCCCGCGGCGAGGCCGCCGATGGCGACGGCGACGGGGGCCAGCCAGGTCGCGAGATCGGTCAGGTCGCGGTGCATCAGGCGGCTCCGGCGAGTTCGCGGAAGCGGGCGGCGAGGCGCGGGCCGGCGCCCGCGTCCTCGTGCTTGAAGAAGACGAAGGCGTCGGTCCAGGGCTGCGTGCGCACCCGCGCGGCGTGCGCCGCGAGCGCGGCGTCGTCGTACGCCGGGTGCCGGAGCCGCAGGTACCCCCACGAGGCCGTGGCGAGGAACGGCACCTCCAGCTCCGCTTCCTCCGGCGCGAACTCCGCGTGCACCAGGGCCGCATCGTGCTGGCGGAGCAGCGTGAACACGTCATCGTCGAACCACGACGGGTGCCGGAACTCCAGCGCGGCCCGGGCACCCGCGGGGAGCAGCGTGAGGAAATCAATGAGCCGTGGCAGGTCCTTCTTGAGGTTGGGTGGCAGCTGGAAGAGCGTGGCGCCGAGGCGGCTCCCGAGCGCCGACGCCTGCTGGTACCAGTACGCCAGCTCGGGCGCGCACTCCTTGAGGCGGCGGCGGTGGGTGATGCGCATGGACGCCTTCAGCGCGAACGTGAAGTCCGGCGGTACCTGCGCCCCCCACTCCAGCAGCACGCGTTCCTTCGGCATCCGGTAGAAGGTGTTGTTGATCTCAACGGCGCCCAGCCGCGACGCGTAGAAGCGCAGGTACTCCGCGGCCTTCAGGTCGGGCGGGTAGAACCCTCCCTTCCACTCGTCATAGGCGAACCCGCTGGTGCCGACGGCGAGACGCATGGGACCCCGGCTTGTGGATGAACCGCTTCGGCTGGAACATACGACGCCACCCGGATACCCGGAACCGCATCGTGCTCCGTTCGCTGCTCTGCGGCCTGCTCCTCTATGCCGCCGCCGCCCCCGCCGCCGCCCAGGCGCCCGTTCGCGACCCGCTGCTCAGCGAGTGGGAGGCCGCGTCCGACGCCTGGGACCTCGGACGCTACGACACGGCGCTCGCGCGCCTGGAGCGGCTGCTGCTCGCCCCGGGCGCGGAGCGGTTCCGGGACTCCGTCGCGCTCCTGACCGGCGAGCTGTTCCCGGCCACGGCGCTCGCCGACACGGCGACCAAGGCGTACTGGAGTCCGGACGGCACCCTCCTTGCCGTCGAGGGCGCGGGCCGTACGGAGCTGTGGCGCGTCGCGGAGGATTCCCTGATGCGCCTCGCGCCGGTGCCTGCGTCGGGAGCCTCGTTCGTCGGCCGGTCGCACCGCATCGCGTACCTCGCGGCGGCGCCACTCGGCCGCGAGGTGCGCGTGCGCGACCTCGATACCGGCGGCGAGACGGTCTGGGGAGCGGCGGAGTCCTCCTGGTTCGCGCTCGCGCCCGGAGGAACGGACGACCGGCTCGTCGTGCTGCGGCCGCTGCC
>CAYLJK010000415.1:0-2293 GCA_964383975.1 uncultured Gemmatimonadales bacterium
GGAGCACGAGGAGCGTCCAGGTGCCGCTCTCGCGACGCTCGGCGGTCGTGAGCAGCAACTGCACGTCGCTGCGGCCTCCCAGCAGCCGGACGCTCGCGGACCGCATGGCCGTCCACGCCTCGGTGACAGTGCGCGGGGCGAACCGGGCCAGGCCGAACTGCTGCACCCCGACCAGCGCATTGACACCGGCGCCGTCCCGCAGCAGGAAGCCCACGGCGCGCTCGCCGTCGTGGACGTATGCCAGTCCACGGGTGCCATCCCAGCCCGTCGCATCGTCCGCTGCATCGGGTCCCAGATCGGGGTCGAGCGCGAAGCCGAAGCGATAGGCGAGACGTCCGTCTGTTGGGCTCACGTTCAGCGTGAACGCCCGCACCTCGGTGGTGCTCAGCCGTCGCGGCTCCCAGCGCACCGCCCACGGCAGGGCCTCGGCCTCCTCGGTACCGCCGGCCTGGTCCAGCCACGCCGCTTCGCCGAAGGCGCTCGGCAGATCATGCATGCCGAGCAGATCGTAGAGCCGCGCCACGCGGGGCGCGGCTGCCGACCCCCAGGCGATCCACGGCCCGCCGCCGAAGAAGCCCCATGCATCGAGCGACGCCGAGGCCGGGGTTGTCAGGGAGGCGGCCCGGAGATTGGGGAAGCACGGCGCCGGATCGCTGTGGCAGCGGGTGATGTGGAGCCGGCCCCGACGCAGGAGGGACCCGCTGGAGTCCTGCTGCCGCAAGTCCACGGTGTAGTCGCCGGCATACCAGATCCGGTACATCCAGCTGCGTGGCTCGTAGGTCGCCAGCCACCAGGTGGTGTCGTGGTCGAACCGCTCGAACCAGAACAGCGCGACGTTCGACGTGTAGAAGTTGCGCGCCTTGTCGGTGACGTAGAGGCGGCCATCGAGCACGACCTGGCTGTTCTCGACGACAACGGGATAGGCGTGCCTGGTCCAGAGGCCGGTGCTCGTATTCAGCGCCTCGACGGTCACCTGGTGGGTGCCCGCCGTGCCGTGGCCGGCGAAGTAGTCGTACACCGGATCCGGAGAGTAGGACGTCCACGGGCCGCCGGCGTCGAACTGCCAGCGGTACCGGATGTTCGCGCCGAGCGTCGAGCAGCCGGCGTCGAGAACCTGATCGGTCATCAGCCACGTCGTGTCGCCCTCGAAGGTCGCACAGGCAAACGGCGCGAGTCGTGTGAACTGGATCGTGCGCTGGACAGCTGTCGGGAGTTGGCTGGGCAGGTTGTTCGGCTGCATGAGCTGCAGGCCGACCACCACCGGTCGCGACTCCTTCACGTCGTCGAAGCGGCGGACTCGAAGGAGCGGGATCAGGTTGCGGTCGTCCACGAAGTATGGTTGGGGCGGCGCAGGCCCGCTCATATCATAGCGGTAGCGCGCCAGGGCGCGCCCCTGGTTACTCAGATTCCACGCGATGCCGGTGCTGGTCAGCGAACTGAAGCGCAGCCAGTCGTTCTCGTTCGCCGCAGGGGAAGTCTCCGGGATGAAGTTCCCCGTGAACGGGTCACCGTGGCTGTTCTGAATACGCAGGACCGGCGTCGGTGCGGACGTGGTGGTCGTCAGGTCCAGGTGGAGGACATGATCGGTCCACGCGTCAGCCTCGCTGTACGCCTGCGGCTCAAGGATGAGCGAGTCTCCCGTCTCGCCGTCTGCGATGGTCACGTACGTGTCGCCGCCCGAGGCGCGCGCGGCCACGTACTCAAACTGGAATGTACGGGAGACGCCCGGCCCTGAGAGGGTGAACTGGTAGCGGCCGGGACGGATGCAGTGGCCCTCCGGCAACGACGTGTCCGGGGACGTCGCGGCATTCGTCCAATGCGCCTCGGGCGCCCGCCCCTCGTTGTTCCCTTGCAGGTACTGCGCCAGCGTACCGCAGTTGTTGCCGGCCCGGGGATCGAACCAGCCGTAGGCCCAGCCCTTGGGATGCATGTTCGGTCCGAAGGAGTTGGGGTTGGCCCACATGGACCACGCGACCCGGCCGCGGATCCGCGCCTGCGTCTCGGGATCGAGCGGCTCGATCGTCATGCTCAGATCGGTCCGGGTGGACCGCTGTCCGTTCTCATAGACGTTGCCGAACACCTCCGGTTCTCCCGCACCCCCGAGGGCCTCGGCGAACGCTGGTTGGTGCACGGTGGGGTCCAGGGGCTGCTCGCGGCAAGCTGCGACGAGGAGCGCAAGAACAGCCATCAGACAAGGTCGGCCGGAGGTCATGGCACCTCCCTGTTGAGATACACGTCAACAACCAGGTCTCGGCTGACGAAGATCAGCTTGCCGTCCGGGCGGAACGCGACC
>CAYLJK010000416.1:0-2289 GCA_964383975.1 uncultured Gemmatimonadales bacterium
CTCGGCGCCGACTTCCTAGCCTTCGTCTTCGTACTCGTGTACGTCGGCGCGGTGGCGATCGCGATGGTTTACGCCGTGATGCTCTCCCAGCCCCTCGACCTGCCGCCGCGCCCGCGCAGCGGGGCGAAGATCGGCGGCGCCGTGCTCGTGGCCGCGGCGGGCGCCGGGGCCCTGTGGACCGTCCTCGGCGCCGCGCCGTGGCGCGCACCCGGCGCGCCGCTGGCCGACGGCGCCCGGGCGGCCGGTTTCCGCTTTCTGTCGGACTACGTGCTCGCCTTCGAGCTCGTGTCGGTCCTGCTCGTCGTCGCGATGATGGGGGCGGTGATGATCGCGCGGCGGCGGCCGGGGGCGGGCCGATGAGCCTCTCGCTCGAACACTTCCTCGGGGCGGCCGTGCTGCTCTTCGGCATCGGCGTCTACGGCCTGCTGCAGCGTCGCTCCCTCATCGCGATGCTGATCGCGCTCGAGCTGATGCTGGCCGCGGTCTCCCTCGCGGCGATGGCGCTCACCACCTTCGCCGGGAACGATACCGCCGTGGGACTCGTGATCGCCCTCGTCATCGCCGGCGTGGCCGCCGCGGAGACCGCCATCGCGCTGTCCCTCTTCGTCGTGATCCAGCGCTCGACCCACAGCATCGACGTCGAGCATCTCTCGGAGCTCCAGGGATGACCGCCCCCGTCGCCGCCGCCGTCGTCGCCCAGGCGGCCCCGCTCGCCGGGTGCGCGGCCATCCTCATCGGCCTGCGCCGCCGGCCGGCCGCGGCGGCCGGCCTCGCCATCGCGTCGGTCGCCCTCGCCCTGGTCGCCTCCGGCTGGCTCGTGCTCGCCGTGGCGATCCCCGACCGCGACATCCTCGCCCAGGCGTCGTGGCTCCCGGTGCACGGAGCGGCGCCGCTCGCCTTCGGCGTGCAGCTCGACGCGCTCTCGACGAGCATGGCGTTCACCGTCGCCGCCATCACTCTCGGGGTGATGGTGTACTCCACCGGCTACATGGCCGGCGATCCGGGCTTCGGCCGCTACTTCGGCTTCCTGGCGCTGTTCGCGTGGGCGATGCTCGGCCTGGTCCTCGCGTCCAACCTGCTCCAGCTGCTGGTCTTCTGGGAGCTGGTCGGGCTCGCCTCGTTCCTGCTCATCGGCTTCTGGTACGAGCGGCCGGCGCCGGCCGCCGCGGCCCGCAAGGCGTTCCTGATGACGCGCGTCGGCGACGTCGGCTTCCTCCTCGGGATCCTGCTGTTGATCCGCGAGCTCGGCCTCGCCACGATCCCGGAGCTGATGGCCGCGGCGCCGCGGCTCGACCCGGCCTTCGTCACGCTCACCGCGTTCCTGCTCCTCATGGGCGCCATCGGCAAGAGCGCCCAGGGCCCGCTGTTCACGTGGCTCCCCGACGCGATGGAGGGCCCGACGCCCGTCTCGGCGCTGCTCCACTCGGCCACGATGGTCGCCGCGGGGGCGTACCTGGTCGCGCGGCTCCACGGCTGGTTCGCCGCCGCACCGGGTGTCATGCATCTGCTGCTCTGGACGGCGCTCGTGACGGCGCTCGCCACCGCGACGATGGCGATGGTGGCCAACGACATTAAGCGCGTCCTCGCCTACTCCACGATCTCGCAGCTCGCCTACATGTTCATGGGCCTCGCGGCCGGCAGCGTGGCCGCCGGCTTCTTCCACCTCACGACGCACGCCGGCTTCAAGGCGCTTCTGTTCCTCAGCAGCGGCATCTTCATCCACGCCGCGCACTCCAACGACATGCGCGAGATCCGCGCCGCCGGGGCCGCGCCCCGCGCGGGCGTCGTCGGCCTCCTCGCCGGCGCGCTCGCCCTGGCCGGGGTCGTCCCGTTCGCCGGGTACTTCTCGAAGGAGGCGGTGCTCGCCGCCCTCGGCGAGCACGCCGGAACGGCGGTGGTCGCCCTGGGCTACGCGGGGGCGGGGCTGACCGCGTACTACACCTTCCGGATGGTGTTCCTGACGCTCGCCGGGCCCGCCAGCGGGCACGGTGGCACGGAGGCACGGCCGCACGGGGGACCGGGCGAGACGGCGATGGGCGCGACGGTGCTCGTGCTCGCCGCCCTCACGCTGGTCCTCGGCTGGCTCGGCGGGTTCTTCGCGGTCCGGCTCTCCCCCGACGAGCCGCACCATGGCGCCCTGGCGTTCGGGACGGGGCCGGCCGTGGCGCTCGTGCTGGTGGCCGCGGGGGCGGTGCTCGCCTGGTACGAGTTCGGCCGGGCCGGTGCGCCGCGGCTCGGCTTCGCCGAGCGCGTGCCCGCGCTGCGCCGCTTCTTCGGTGAGAACTGGTT
>CAYLJK010000417.1:0-2286 GCA_964383975.1 uncultured Gemmatimonadales bacterium
GGATGGGCACGCGGCGCGTCCCCCAGGGTGCGCGAGCCCGACCAGGGGCCGGGCTCGCGGGTGTGGCGTTCGGTGCGGAGCGCGGCGCGCGACCGCGGCGGGCCTACCGGCCCGGCGTCCCCGCCTGGAGGTCGTCCACGATGTGCGGCGTCACGAGGATCAGGAGGTCGCGGCGCGTCTCCTTGTTGCTCGAGAAGCCGAAGAGCGGGCCCACCACCGGGAGGTCCACCAGGAACGGAATGCCGCTCTTGGTGCGGTTGATCTCCGTGATGGTCAGGCCGCCGATGACCGCCGTCTCGCCGTCCCGGACCAGCAGCTGGGTCGTCGCCTCCTGGGAGGCGAAGATGGCGCCGATCTCCGAGATCGCCGACGCGACCGTCGCGGACCGCTCGGCGTGCAGCTCCATGAGGATCTCGCGCGTCCCCTGCACGACGTGCGGCGTCACTTGCAGCCGGATGCCGGTCTGCTGGAACGTCGTCACCGCGCGCGGCGCGCCGCTGGTCCCTCCGGCGACCGCGCCGACGTCGATGGTGCGGATCGGCGTCCGCTCGCCGGAGAAGATCACCGCCGGCCGGTTGTCGGCCACGGTCACCGACGGCTCGGCCTGCACGTCCGCCAGCGTCACCTGTTGCAGCGCCTTGAGGAACGCCGTCACGCTGTAGTCCCCGAGCACCGTCGAGAAAACGAGGTCGAGAGCCGGGCTGCCGTTGGGGAGCACCGCGCTGGCGTTGCCGATCGCCGCGAGGGCGTCGCCCCCGAGGTTCACGACCGTCTCGCCGGGCTCGAAGTTCTCCCCCGGGTTGCCCGGGTCGGGCCGCTGGATCAGCCGGTTGTAGAAAGTCGTGGCGGTCCCAATGTCGTATTGCAGCCCGTAGTCCATCAGCTGCGTGCGGTCCACGAACACGATGCGCGCCTGGATCGCCACCTGGGGCGTGCGCGTGTCGAGGTCGCGGATGAACGCCTCGACCCGGTCGATCCGGGACGCGAGGTCCGTAACGATCAGCGCGTTGTTGACGGTGTCGGCCACGACGCGCCCGCGGTTGGGCGTGACGACGCCAGTCACCGACGGCTGCAGCGAGGAGGATCGCGCATAGTTGATCGCCACGATCCGCGTGGTGAGCGGCTCGAGCGAGTCCTGCGTCACGAGGTTCTGCCGGCTGTCCACCCGGATGATGCCGCCGGGCAGCTCCGTCGCGGCGAGTCCCTGGCCCGCTAGGATCGCGCTGAAGGCGATGTCCCAGGGCTGGTCGCGGATCTCCGCCGTCACCTCGCCTGCGACGTCCTTCCCGAGGATGATGGAGCGCCCGGAGTACGACGCGAAGTTCGCCACCACCTCCTGGATGCTCGCGCGGTCGAAGGTGTCCGTGACGCGAGGCTGCTGCGGCGCCTGCGCCGGTGCCTGGGCGGCTGGGCGCGCCGCGCGGGCAACCGGAAGGGCCGCCGGCAGGTCGGCGCGCGCGGGCTCCGCCGTCACGGGGGCCGGCGCGGGGGCCGGGCCGGCGGCGGCGTAACCGGGGCCGTTGGTGGACCACACGGCGAAGCCGTCGGTCGCGCCCTCGAGGACGAGGCGCACCGAGCCCTGCTCCTGCACGACCTCGTAGTCGCGCTCGCCGTCCAGCTCCACCACGATCCGGACCACGTCGGACCGGAACTGGCTGTAGCGGACGTTGCGAATGCCGCCACGCACGGCGCCGTCGTAGCGCAGCTGCGGCGCCACGAGACGGGCGCCCGTGACGTCGAGCACGATGCGGGCCGGGTCGCGGAGGACGAAGTCCGAGACCTCGACCGCCCCGCGCACGTCAACGACCAGCTCCGCGCGGCCCGTCGCCGCCCGGACGCTCACGGCCGTCACGTCGCCCGACGGGTTCCCCGCGGGAGCGGGTGCCGCCGCGACGGCGAGCGCGGCGAGGGCCAGCAGTCCAACTCGGTTCATCGGTTCGCCTCCGGTCGAGACAGCGCCAGCACTTCCTGGCGCTCGAATCCGAACTCCTCCACCTGGAAGACCACCTCGCGCGGCCGGATCTGGATGACCCGCAGGCGGCCGACCTGGTCCCCGCGGCGCAGCCGGTGGGGCCGCGGATTGTCGACTTCCCGCACCACGGCCACGCTGTTGCCGCCGCGCGCATCGTAGACGACGGACACGAGCCGCAGGTCCGCGATCGTCGGGCGGACGTCGCTCGAGGTGATCAGACTGCGGAACGGGTCGCGAGCACCGCCCTGGTAGCTGAACACTTCGCGCCGGTACTCGATGCGCAACGACTCCTGCTGGGCCGAGTCCGGCCGCGC
>CAYLJK010000418.1:0-2285 GCA_964383975.1 uncultured Gemmatimonadales bacterium
GATGCTCGTCCTGGACGCCCAGGCCGCCTACGACGGCGATCCGGCCGCCAAGAGCATCGACGAGGTCATCTACTGCTATCCGGGCTTCTTCGCGATCGCCGTGTATCGGGTGGCGCATGAGCTGCTCACGCTCGGCGTGCCGCTCACCATCCTCGCGGGGGACGGCCTGGAGCGGGCCGACCTCTCGGCGTACGACGTCATCGTCATCGGGAGCCGCGCCTACGAGACCGATCCCGTCCTCTTGGCGAACAATGCGCGGCTCCTCGACTGGGTACGCGGCGGCGGCCGGTTGATCGTGCAGTACCAGCAGTACCAGTTCGTGCGCGGCGCGTTCGCGCCGCTCCCGCTGCGCATCGCGGCGCCCCATGACCGGGTGACCGACGAGGGCGCCCCGATGCAGCCGCTCGATCCCGCGCATCCGGTGTTCACGCGGCCCAACCGGATCACCGGGGCGGACTGGGACGGCTGGGTGCAGGAGCGCGGGCTCTACTTCGCGCGCGAATGGGACGCGGCCTACCGCCCGCTGCTCGAAACCGGCGACGACGGTGAGCGGCTCCGGGGCGGCCTCCTCGTCGCGCCGTTGGGCCGCGGGCTGTACGTGTACACCGGTCTCAGCTTCTTCCGGCAGCTGCCGGCCGGCGTGCCGGGGGCATTCCGCCTGTTCCTGAACCTGCTGGCGCTGGAGGCGCGGGATGTGCGCTGAAGCGGCAGCGGGCATCGCCGCACCGGCGCACCGGCGCACGGCGGGGGCGCCCCGCGACAGTGCGGCGGTGCCCCTGTTCCCCCGTGCCCGCAGCCCGCTCCGTGCCTCCCTGTTCCTGTGCCTCGGCGCCCTCCTGCTCGCGTGCGCCCCCGGCCGCACGCCGCTCGTCATCTACTCTCCGCACGGCCACCACCTCCTGGGCCTCTTCGAGCAGCGCTTCGAGGCGGCGCACCCCGACGTGGACGTGCGCTGGCTCGACATGGGGTCGCAGGAGGTGCTCGATCGGCTGCGCGCGGAGCGGGCGAACCCGCAGGCGGACGTCTGGTTCGGCGGGCCCTCGACGATCTTCGCGCGGGGCGCGCGCGACTCGCTGCTCGAGCCCTACCGGCCCTCCTGGGCGGACGCCATCGAGGCGTCCGGCCGTGGCCCCGGTGACCTCTGGTTTGCGCTCTACGAGACCCCCGCGGTCCTCATCTACGCGCGGGACGCCGTCCGCGCCGAGGAGGCGCCGCAGGACTGGGACGACCTCCTCGACGCTCGCTGGACGGGGAAGGTGCTGATCCGCGACCCGCTGGCGAGCGGGACGATGCGCGCCGTCTGGGGGATGATCATCGAGCGGGAGCTGCGCCGCACGGGCGACACCGCCGCCGGGTTCGGATGGCTGCGGCGGCTCGACGCGCAGACGCGCGAGTACGTGCTCAACGGTCCCATCCTGAACCAGAAGCTGGTCCGCCGGGAGGGCCTCGTCTCCACCTGGGACCTGCCGGACGTGCTGCTCAACATCCGTGACGGCCTCCAGCTCGCGTACACCTTCCCGCGCAGCGGGGCACCGGTGATTCCCGATGCCATCGGGATCGTCCGCGGCACGCGCCGGCAGGCGCTGGCGCGCGCGTTCGTGGAGTTCGTCGGCACGAGCGAGGCCCAGCTGCTCGCGGCGCGCGAGGTGGCGCGGCTGCCGGCCAGGCGCGATCTGCCGGAGGATGCGCTCCCGGAGTGGGTGCGCGACGTGCGCCGCCGGATGGTGGTGGCCGACGTGGACTGGGGGGTGCTGGAGGAGCGGGGTTCGGCGTGGATGCAATACTGGGATCGCAATGTGAGAGGCAGAGGGAGTACGCACTAGGCGGGCATGGGGAATCGGGAATCGCGAGATGACGGGGGGCGCGCCCGGTGAGCTACCTGCGGCTGGAGGGTCTGTCGAAGGCGTTTCCGGGGCAGCCGGCGGTCCGGGACCTCTCGCTCGATGTCGGGCGGGGGGAGATCCTCGCGCTGCTGGGGCCGTCCGGCAGCGGGAAGACGACGACGCTGCGGCTGCTCGCGGGCTTCGAGGTCCCGGATGCCGGCCGCGTCGTGATCGAGGGCGAGGATGTGACCCGGGTGCCGCCGGAGCGGCGCCGCGTCGGGATGGTGTTCCAGAACTACGCGCTGTTCCCGCATCTCACGGTCGGCGAGAACGTCGCCTTCGGGCTCCGGTTGCCGCGCGCCGAGGCGGCCGCGCGGGTGGCCGAGGCGCTGGCGATGGTGGACCTGGCGGGGTTCGAGGCGCGACAGGTCGCGGACCTCTCCGGCGGGCAGCAGCAGCGGG
>CAYLJK010000419.1:0-280 GCA_964383975.1 uncultured Gemmatimonadales bacterium
GCTGTACACCAGGCGGCGCCCCGGCCGCGGCGGGCCCACGATCGTGTCCGGGCCCACGCTCCGGCCGTCGGGGAGCGTCACCGTCTGCCCGCGTTGGAGCTGGCCCCACAGCGGGCCCTCGGGGACCCCCAGCTCGCGGGCGCGTTCGGGGTCGAACTTCCCCAGCCGGTCCCGCTCCAGCAGCGCGTAGCCGATGGCGTTGCCGCCGTGGTCCACGGAGAAGGCGTGCAGCGTGTAGTCCCCGCGGTCCAGCTCCTGGCCCGGTTCCAGCTCCACGACC
>CAYLJK010000419.1:290-2283 GCA_964383975.1 uncultured Gemmatimonadales bacterium
CCACGACCTCGACGCCGAACGTCGCGCGCTCGACGCCGAGCGTGAGCGCCTGGCCGAGGATCCGCCTGGCGCCGCGCGGGCCGTGGAGCCGCATCGCGTCGGTGCGGCCCTGAAGTCCCAGCGTCCGGATGAGCCCGATCAGCCCCAGGAAGTGGTCGGCGTGGAAGTGCGTGAAGAAGATGTCGGACAGGGCGAAGCTCACGCCGTAACGCATCATCTGCCGCTGCGTCCCCTCGCCCGCGTCGAAGAGCAGCGTCTCGCCCTCGCGCACCACGACAAGGCCGGCGACGTTGCGCTCGACGGTGGGCCGCGCGGCCGAGGTGCCGAGGAACCGGACGCCGAGCACTCAGAGCCTCAGGCGGAAGTAGCGGCCGGGATTGGCGCGGATGTCCTCGAGCAGGGTGCGCAGCGCCGCGTTGGTCGCGCGCAGGTCCCCGACCAGCGCCGTGTCGTTGACGAGCGCGGCCGCGAGCCCCTGGCCGTGGTGCACCTTGCTCAGCACCGAGTCCAGGACGGCCGTGGTCCGGCCCAGCTGGACGGTGAGCGAGTCCACGTTGGCCGCCGCCCGCTGCGTGCTCTGGAGCGCCGCCGCCGCCGGGGCCGACGCCCGCGCGACCAGCAGGTCCGTCCGCTGGAGGACGATCCGCAGCTCCTCCAGTGCGCCGACCAGGGCCGTGGAGGCGCCGCCGGCCCCGCGGTTCAGCGTCCGCAGGAGTTCGCGCACGTCGGCCATGACCACGCGCAGCTCGCGGGTCGCGTCGCTGGCGTTGTCCAGGAGGCGCTGGCTCCGCCCCGACAGCTCGCCGGCCATTTCCGCCATGTCGTTGAGCCGGATGCCGGCGATGAGGCTGTCCTCCGGCAGCGGCTCCGCGGCGGTGCCGGGGGAGTATTCGATGTAGCGCGCGCCGAAGAGGTCCGCCGCCTTGATGACCGCCGACGCGTCGCGGCGCGGCGTCGGGCCCTCGGAGACGTCGAAGACGACGTTCACGCGCCCCGGCCCCAGCAGCTCGATGCCTTGCACGTTGCCGACGTGCACCCCGGACGTACGCACCGGGTCCCCCACCTTCAGGCCCGCCACGTCGTTGAAGACCACGTGGACCAGCTCCCCCTGGCCCCAGCGCTGCCCGCGGAGCCACATCATCAGGAACACGAACAGCGCGGCGCTCGCGATGATGAGCGCCCCCACGGCCGCCTCGCGCCGATACCGCAGTTCCATTCAGTGCCCCGCGTCGAGGAGCTGGAAGTCCCGGTCCAGGAACTCGCGGACGACCGGGTCCGCGGACGCGATGAAGTCGTCCGCCTTCCCCACCAGCCGGATGCGCCCCTCGTGCAGCAGCGCGATCCGGTCCGCCACCTTGAACGCCCCGCGCACGTCGTGCGAGACCACCACGCTCGTCACTCCCAGCTCCTGCTGCAGCTGCGCGATGAGCGCGTCCATCGCGTCCGCGTTGACCGGGTCGAGGCCGCTGGTCGGTTCGTCGTACAGAAGATACTCCGGCCTCCCGGCGATGGCCCGCGCGATGCCGACGCGCTTCTTCATCCCGCCCGACAGCTCCGCCGGCATCTTCGCCGCCACCTCGGGCTCCAGGTTCACCAGCCGCAGGCACTCGACCACCCGCACCTCGCAGTAGGCGCGGTCGCGGTAGAGGGCCTCGTCGCTGATGCCGAGGCGGATGTTCTCGTGCACCGTCTCGGAGTCGAACAGCGCGCCCATCTGGAACGCGTAGCCCACCTTGCGGCGCAAGGCGTTCAGCTCGGTCCGCCCGAGCCGCGGCACCGCGAGCCCGTCCACCGTCACCTCGCCGGCGTCGGGCCGCAGCAGTCCGACGATGTGCTTGAGCAGCACGCTCTTCCCCGTCCCGGACGGGCCGAGCAGCGCCACCGTTTCCCCCTCGGCGACGTGGAAGTCCACGCCCGCGAGCACCACCTGCGCGCCGAAGCGCTTGTGCACCCCCCGGAGCTCGATCACGTGGGCAGCAGCAGCTTCGCGAGC
>CAYLJK010000420.1:0-2264 GCA_964383975.1 uncultured Gemmatimonadales bacterium
GGCCATCCGCCGCCAATCGGTCGTGTTCGGTGAGCACGGCGGCACGCGTCGGCCCATCGAGCGGCCGTACGAGTCCATTCCATGCCACCGACGTGCAGCGTTCGAGCAATGGGCGTGGGGCCCCCTTCACCCATGCCACGGGACCCCCCTCGCCCTGGTGGACGCGCAGGACGTGCGCGGCATCGTGGACATCGCGGTCACGGACGCGGAGGACCGGATGGACCGGCTGGCCGACTCCCTCACGGTCCGGGTGCTGCGGGAGCTGGGGCGCGTGCGCCCCATCGCCGCCGCCCGAACCGCGTCGCTGGGGGCCCGCTCCCTCCCGGCGCTGAAGGCCTACCTCGAGGGCGAGCAGTACTACCGGCGCGCCGCCTGGGATTCGGCCATCGCGTGGTACCAGCGCGCCATCGAGCTGGACACGGGCTTCGCGCTGGCGCTGTATCGCGCGGGGATCGCGCTGGGCTGGAGCTCGACGGCGGCGGACTCGCTCTCCCAGGCGTATCTCATGCACGCCGCCGCGCACAATCGCGGCCTCCCGCCGCGGGACTCGATGCTCATCGAGGCGGAGGCGCTGTCGGCCGCGCTCGACGCCGGACTGGACGACCCGCGGTACTGGACGTCATACCGCCGGCTCTACGCGACCACGGCCGAGGCCGCCCGCCGGTATCCCAACGACGCCGAGGTGTGGTACGAGTACGCGGACGCGCGGTATCACAACCCGGCGTTCTCATCGCTCCGGGAGATCCGCGAGGCGTTCGACCTGGCCATCGCGCTCGATTCGGCGTACGCGCCCGCGTACCTGCACCAGATCGAGCTGGCGCTCCAGTTGGGCGATCCCGAGGCGGCGCGCGGGTACGTCGAGGGCTACCTCGCGCTCGCGCCTCGCGACGTGTACGCGGACGCGATACGGCTCACCGGGCGGCTGCTGGACCCGGACGGAGCACGCTCGGAGGCGGTCGAGCGGCTGCTGGACACGGCCTCCGTGGACCTGCTGCTGGCGACGATCCAATCCTTCCGCGGGTGGCCCGACACGCTGCAGACCGCGGTGCGGCTGGCCGGGCGCCTGGTCGCCCGTGACACGGACATGGTCACCGCGCACGGGCAGCGCAGCAGCTACTTGCCGGAGCAGGCCAGTGCGCTCGCCTACCGCGGCCGGCTGGCCGAAGCGTTCCAGGTCGGCGGCCAGATCGGCTGGATCCTGGCCGCGGTGGCGTGGATGGGGGGCGGGCCGCGCGACACGGTGACGGCGGTGCTGGGCTGGTCGCTGCGGGCGGAGCCGCTGTGGCCGCGGGCGCTGGCGGTGATCGGCGCGCCGGTCCTGGCCCAGCGCGGCGATACGGCGCGCCTGCGGAGCCTGGAGCGCCGGGCGGACTCGCTGGCCCGCGCGGGGGCGACGGCGGCCCAGCGCGCGTTCGGGCGTTACGCCGCCGACGGTGCGCGGGCGCTGCAGCTGCTGGTGCGGGGCGATACGGCGGGCGCGATCCGGGGCCTGCGGGCACTGCCCGACACGGCATGCCAGCGCTGCGTCCTCTACCGGCTCACCCTCGCCGCCCTGCTGGACGCGAAGCAGTTCGACGCGGAGGCGGCGGTCCTCCTGGCGCAGGACTCCCCGGGGTTCGTCTT
Source organism: uncultured Gemmatimonadales bacterium (assembly GCA_964383975.1). Classification (GTDB taxonomy): domain Bacteria; phylum Gemmatimonadota; class Gemmatimonadetes; order Gemmatimonadales; family JACORV01; genus DASXPG01. The sequence continues at coordinate 1,624 of CAYLJK010000420.1, forward strand.
CCCGACGGACGGCTTCTGGGAGCTGTACCGCGCCCGGCTGTACACCCGCCAGGGAAAGCGCATCGAGGCCGCGCGCGCCTACCGGAACGTGCGCGACACGTGGCGCCACGCCGACGCACCGCTACAGCGCTACGTGCGCGAGGCCGAGGAGGCCCTGGCCCGGCTCCGCCGGCGCTGAGGCTACACCCTCAGCGTGCCGCCCGGCGACAGCACCTCGACGCGGGCGGCGTCCCCGACCGCCGCGCGGAACCGCTGCGGGTCCGTCGCGATGACCGGGAAGGTGCCGAAATGCATCGGCACGACGACGGCCGGCCGCACGAACTCCACGGCGCGCGCCGCGTCCTCGGGGCCCATCGTGAAGTTGTCCCCGATCGGGCAGAGCATCACGTCCACGGCGCCGCGCAGCAGCTGCATGTCCAGGGTCAGCGCCGTATCGCCGGTGTGGTAGATGCGGGTGCCGCCGATGGTGACCACGTAGCCGCACGGGTGCGTGGTGTGGCCGGCGCCGCCCTCGGCCTCGATCATCCCGCCGTGCAGCGCCGTGACCATCTTCACGCGGCCGAAGGGGAAGTCGTGGGCGCCGCCGAGGTGCATCGCGTGCACCGCCGGCGCGCCGTGCGCCTGTGCCCAGGTCGCGAGCG
>CAYLJK010000421.1:0-2259 GCA_964383975.1 uncultured Gemmatimonadales bacterium
GCGGCTGCGCGCGGCCGTGCTGCTCGGCGAGTCGGCCGACGCGCTCGAGCAGGCGCTCGCGGGCCGGGTGCCGGTGCGCCGCGCGGGCGACATCGAGCACGCCGTGATCGTGGCGGGCGAGCTCGCGCGCGCCGGCGACGTGGTGTTGCTCTCGCCCGCGTGCGCGAGCTTCGACCAGTTCCGCAGCTACGAGGAGCGGGGCGAGCGGTTCCGCGCAGCCGCCGAGGCCTGGATCGCAGCGCGGGGGGGGAGCGAGTGAACGCGAGAGCGGAAGTCCGGACGGCGGCGCCGACGGGCGGCATCGTGGTGCCCACCGCGCTGCTCGCGACGGTCGGGCTCGTGATGGTGTACAGCGCCACGGCGCCGTTCGCGCTCGGGCAGCTGATCTCGCCGCACTTCGTGCGCCAGCTCCTCGGCCTCTCGATCGGGCTCGTGCTCGCGGCCGTGGCGAGCCGGCTCTCGCCCGAGCGCTGGCGCCAGCTGGCGCTGCCGCTCTGGGGCAGCGCGGTGCTGCTGCTGCTGCTGGTCCCGCTGCTCGGAGAGAAGGTGAACGGCTCGCGGCGCTGGCTCACGATCCCGGGCGTCGGCTTCCAGTTCCAGCCGAGCGAGTTCGCGCGCTGGGCCACCCTGATCGCGGTGGCCGCCGTGCTGGCGGGCCGCGAGCAGTTCGTGGCGAGCCGCATGCGCGCGGCGCTCGTCGCGTTCGGCCTCGCGGCGGTCCCGGCCGCGCTGATCTTCGTCGAGCCCGACACCGGCAGCGCCGCCGTGCTGCTGGGCCTCGTGGTCGTATTGATGTTCGTCGCCGGCACGCCGCTGCCGCTCTTCGTGCTGCCCGCCGGCGCGCTGGTCGCCGCGCTCGGCGTCGCGATCGCGCTGCGGCCTTACGTCGTGGACCGCATCCTCGCGTTCATCGACCCCTGGGCGCGCGCCGACGACGAGGGCTTCCAGCTCGTGCAGTCGTTCGTCGCGTTCGCGCGCGGCGGGCTGTTCGGCGTGGGGCTGGGCGACGGCCGGCAGAAGCTCTACTACCTGCCGGAAGCGCACACCGACTTCGTGCTCTCGGTGCTGGCCGAGGAGCTCGGCCTGGTGGGCGTCGCGTGCGTGCTCGGTGCGTTCGCGGCCCTCCTGATCGCGGGCTGCCGGATCGCCTTCCGGGCGCGCGATCGCTTCTCGTTCCTGATGGCGGCCGGCATGACGGCGCTGCTCACCGTGCCGGCGGCGCTCAATGCCGCGGTGGTGATGGGCATGGTCCCGCCGAAGGGCATCGCGATGCCGTTCCTCTCCTACGGGCGCACGTCGCTGCTGGTCAGCTTCGTCGCGGTCGGAACGCTGATCGGAGTGGCGCGGAGGGCAGAGCGGAGTTGACGAACTGGATCATCGCGGGCGGTGGGACGGGCGGACACGTCACGATGTCGCTCGCGCTCGGCGAGGAGATCGCGGCGAGCGGCGATGACGTGCTGTTCGTCGGCTCGGAGCGCGGCCTCGAGGTGAAGCTCGTCCCGCAGGCCGGCTTCGAGCTGGTGCAGCTGCCGTCCCAGCCGCTGCTCGGGCAGCGGCTGCTCGCGGGCCTCGCCGGCGCGGCCGCGATCGCCGGCGCCTCGGCGCAGGCCGTCGGGCTGCTGCGCCGCCGCGGAACGGATCTGGTCGTGTCGGTGGGCGGGTACGCGTCGGCGCCCGCCGCGGCGGCGGCCGTGCTGCTGCGGCGGCCGCTCGTGCTGGTGGAGCCGAACGCCGTGCCCGGGCGCACCAACCGCGCCATGGCGCGCTTCGCCGCGCACGTGTTCACCGCCTTCGCCGCGGCCGAGCCGGCCTTCGCCGCGACGCTCGGACGCAAGCGCGTGTCGTCGCCCGGGGCGCCGCTGCGCCGCGCCCTGCTCGACGCCTTCGCCAGCGCCGCGCCGCGCCGCCGCCCCGCCCTGCCGCTGCGCGTGCTCGTGGTCGGCGGCAGTCAGGGCGCGCGCCAGCTGAACGAGGGCATGATCGAGGCGCTGCGCGACCTCGATCCGCAGCGCTTCGAGATCTTCCACCAGACCGGCGCGGCCGACCGCGAGCGCGTCGCCGCGGCCTACGCGCGAGCGGGCTTCCGCGCCGAGGTGGTCGACTTCGAGCCGGCGCTGCCCGCGCGCTACGCGTGGGCCGACGTCGGCCTGTGTCGGGCCGGCGCGCTCACCGTGGCCGAGCTCGCGATGGCCGGCCTGCCCTCGTTGCTCGTGCCCTATCCGCACGCCGCCGACGACCACCAGCGTGCGAACGCCCGCG
>CAYLJK010000422.1:0-2249 GCA_964383975.1 uncultured Gemmatimonadales bacterium
AGCGTCAGGCCCTCGGCGCTGGCCTGCATGTCGAGCACGAGGCGCAGGATGTCGTGGACGCGCGCGTAGCGGGGCATGGGGGGTGACCTGCCCTCCGCGGCCCCGCGCGCAGCTCGCAACCAGCACCGGCTCGGACGGGACCGGACGTGACCTACACACCTTATACCATGCGGTGGGTCAGAATCGGTCCTGTGTTTCACGGAGGGGAGGACGCGGGGTCTCATCGCAGGCGGGGGGCGTGGACTGGACCCACCCCGCCGCTGCGGCCTTCAGATCCGGTCAGGCAGCGCCTCCCACGGCACCCCGAGCGCCCGACACGCCGCCTGCCAGGTCGTGACCCCCAGGAAGCCCTCGGCGATGGCCCCGCGCTCGGCGGGGCTCCGATGCGGGAGGCTCGACTCCAGTGCATCCGGCGAAACCGTCGCGCGCGACGCTTCGACCCATTTCGCCGGGACCTCGACGCCGGTCTCACCACCCTCCCCTTCCACCACGAAGAACCCGTACACCCGTCGGCCGCGCCGAAGGTCCCAGGCGGCGTCCATGTGCCGGAGCATTTGGTGCCGTACGGCCATCCAGGTCGTGGAGGTGGTCGCGGCCGGCTCGGTCCGCTTGCCCTCGATCACGATGATCTCGTTGTCGGTCTCGAGGTACGCATCCGGCCGACTCGGGCCCTCGAAGAGCCACCACGCCCGATCCGGCCGATCGGTGGTCGCCAGACGTTCCAGCGCCTGCCGGATCACGGCGGGATCCTGGCGGAGCAGCGCCTCGCGCTTCGCCCTGACCTCGCCGGTACCGAGGTCCTCCTCACGGCGCGGCGGATGGAGGTTCCGGATCAGCCACTCCAGCAGGGAGCGGGGGGCGGGAAGCGGCTTCTCGCCCTCGCCCCAGCCGCAGTCCCGCAACACGGGCGAGGCGAGCTCGACGACGCTCCGGGAGACACCAGGAAGCTGGGGTAGCCGAAGCAGAGGACCGAGCCACTTCCGGCCGGTCCAGTCGCGCTCACAGAGACGGTTGAAGAACGGCGCCACGCGGGTCTTGGAGGAATCGAAATCACCCATGGACCTCAGCCTACACCCGCGTGTCCGACGGCCGTATAGGATTCGCGCATGATCACGCGCTTCAAGGACGACGAGCGCGCGTACGAGCGCTGGCTCAAGGCCCACCGCAAGGGCTTCGTCTTCATCCACTTCGGCGGCTCGAACCCCTACGACAACCTCCTGCACGCGAGCACCTGCGACCACCTCTACCGCTTCGAGGACCGCGGCCGGCGGACGCGGGTGGAGAAGATTTGCGGCGACGACCTCACGGCGCTGGTCGCGGAGATCGACGCCCTGCGCGGCCGCGCCGGCTGGCGCCGGTGCGAGACGTGCAGTCCGCACTGAGCACGGATGCGGAGGTCGGCCGGCCAGGGCTGGCGGCGCAGGATCGAGGCGCGGGCTCGCCGCGGACCCGCTGGCCACCTCCCGCGCCCGGTGTCCACGCCTCGCGCGACCTGCTTCGGCGGCGAACACGTGCGCGCGCCAGGATCGTGCGAACACCCCGCCCACCCGCGCGCGCGGCGCCGCACTCGGCCGCACGCGTGTGCGCCACGCACGGTCTGCCGGGCGGCCTCGGTCGCGGCGCCTCTGCCCCGACCGCCCCCCGGCTCGGACGCCATCGCGGCAAACATGTGCGCGCCCCAGATCCTGGCGCGCCCCCGCCGCCCGCACCTCCCCACCGTCGCCGCCGCGCGGCCGCGCCGCCTCGATCCGCACGCGTGTGCGCGGAGCATCGGCTCGCGGGGGGCTCGCGAATCGCCTCGACCTCTGCGCCCCCGTGGGTGGCACCCAACCGCACCGCCCGCGCCGGAACCGCACGCGTGTGCGCGCCCGATGCGGTCACGGCGCGGCACCCGGCGTCCACCGGTTGGCCCACGTCGCGCCTCGGCCGACACCCGTCTCGTGCAGCGCGACCGGCTGAGCGAGATCCTCGACCTCCCCGTGGCGGCGCGTCTCCGCCTGGTCGAGTAGATCTGGGACAGCATCGCGGCCTCGCCCGATGCCCTCCCCCTCCCGGAGAGCCACCGCCTCGAGCTCGATCGCCGGCTCAAGCTCCACCGCGAGGATCCGGAAGCGGCACTGCCCTGGGAAGTCGTTCGGTCCCGATTCCCCAACCCCGACTGAGCGCCCGCCGCGCGGCGAGCCCCACCCCGGCCGCACGCGTGTGCGCGACGCACGGTCTGCCGGGCGGCCTCGCTCGCGGCGTCTCCG
>CAYLJK010000423.1:0-2216 GCA_964383975.1 uncultured Gemmatimonadales bacterium
CGGACACGCCGCCACGCAGGCGCCGCAGCCGATGCAGGCGGCGGCGTCCATGGCCAGGTCCGCGTCCTCCTTGCGCACCGGGATGGCGTTCGCGTCCGGCGCGCTGCCGATCGGCGCGGAGATGAAGCCGCCGGCCTGGATGATGCGGTCCATCGCCCCGCGGTCCACGATCAGGTCCCGGACCACCGGGAAGGCGCCCGCGCGCCATGGCTCGATCGTCAGCACGTCGCCGTCGCGGAAGCTGCGCATGTGGAGCTGGCACGCGGTCGTGCGCCCGCGCGGCCCGTGCGGCCGTCCGTTGACGACGACGCCGCAGGTGCCGCAGATCCCCTCGCGGCAGTCATGATCGAAGGCGATCGGGTCCATCCCCTCCGCCACGAGCCGCTCGTTCACGACGTCGAGCATCTCGAGGAAGGACATGTCGGGACTGATGTCCGGGGCGGGGTAGGTCTCGAAGCGCCCTGGGGCCGCAGCGTGGGCCTGCCGCCAGATGTGCAGCGTGAGGTTCACTTGTAGCTCCGCGTGGCGAGCTGGACGCTCTCGAAGGCGAGGGGTTCCACGTGGCGGATCGGCGTGCGGCCATCGCCCGCGTACTCCCAGACGGCGACGTGGCAGAAGTTCGCGTCGTCGCGCTTCGCCTCGCCCTCCTCCGTCTGGTATTCCTGCCGGAAGTGGCCCCCGCACGACTCCTCGCGGGCCAGGGCGTCGCGGCACATCAGCTCCCCGAGCTCCAGGAAGTCCGCCACCCGCCCGGCCAGCTCGAGCTGCTGGTTCAGCTCCTGGCCGCTCCCGGTGATCCGCAGGTCGCCCCAGAACTCCTCGCGGAGGGCGGGGATGCGTTCGAGCGCCTGCTCGAGCCCCGCGCGGTGGCGGGCCATGCCGCAGTACTCCCACATGACCTTCCCCAGCTCGCGATGGAAGTGCGTCGGCGAGCGCTTCCCCTGGATGCCGAGCAGCCGCCGCAGGCGCGACGCGACCGCCTCCACGGCGCCCCGCACCTCGGGGTGGTCGTCCGCCACCCGGGACGGTTTCACCCCGGCCAGGTAGTTCCCCATGGTGTAAGGGATCACGAAGTAGCCGTCGGCGAGCCCTTGCATCAGGGCGCTCGCACCCAGCCGGTTGGCCCCGTGGTCGGAGAAGTTGGCCTCACCGAGGACGAACAGGCCGGGGACGGTGCTCATCAGGTCGTAGTCCACCCACAGCCCGCCCATCGTGTAGTGGCTCGCCGGGTAGATGCGCATCGGCACCTGGTACGGGTTCTCGGCGGTGATGCGCTCGTACATCTCGAAGAGGTTCCCGTAGCGCTCCCGCACGACGTCCTCGCCGAGCCGGGCGATGGCGTCCGCGAGATCCAGGTACACGCCGCGGCCGCCGGGCCCAACCCCGCGGCCCTCGTCGCACATGCGCTTCGCGGCCCGGCTGGCGATGTCGCGTGGGGCGAGGTTCCCGAAGCTCGGGTACATCCGCTCTAGGTAGTAGTCCCGCTCGCCCTCGGGGATCGCGCCCGGCGGCCGCGGGTCCCCCGGCCGCGTCGGGACCCAGATACGGCCGTCGTTGCGGAGCGACTCGCTCATGAGCGTGAGCTTCGACTGATGCTCGCCGGTGACGGGGATGCACGTGGGGTGGATCTGCGTGAAGCACGGGTTGCCGAAGCCGGCCCCCTTGCGATAGGCGCGCCAGATGGCCGTGCCGTTGCACCCCTTGGCGTACGTCGCGAGGTAGAAGACGCTGCCGTAGCCGCCGGTCGCCAGGCACACCGCGTCGCCGAGGTGGGGTTCCAGCTCCCCCGTCACCATGTCCCGCACGACGATGCCGCGCGCCCGTCCGTCGATGACGATCAGCTCGAGCATCTCGTGCCGCGGGAACATCGCGACCTGGCCGCGGCCCATTTGCCGCGCCAGCGCCTGGTAGGCGCCGAGGAGGAGCTGCTGGCCGGTCTGGCCGCGCGCGTAGAAGGTGCGCGAGACCTGCGCCCCGCCGAACGACCGGTTGTCCAAGAGCCCGCCGTACTCCCGGGCGAACGGCACGCCCAGCGCCACGCACTGGTCGATGATCGCCAGCGAGAGCTCCGCGAGCCGGTGCACGTTGGCCTCGCGGGCCCGGAAATCGCCGCCCTTGATCGTGTCGTAGAAGAGCCGCCAGATGCTGTCGCCGTCGTTGCGGTAGTTCTTGGCGGCGTTGATCCCTCCCTGCGCGGCGATGGAGTGCGCCCGCCG
>CAYLJK010000424.1:0-2209 GCA_964383975.1 uncultured Gemmatimonadales bacterium
TGCCCGGGGCGCTCGAGACCGGCCCGACCGGCGCGAACGTCGCCGACCTCATCGTGGCCCTGCGGACCTGAGGCCGGGCGCGGGCTTCCGGGCCGCCGGCCGCCGGGCTACTGTGCGGAGTCCTCGCGGGGAGACCTCCGTGGTGCGAGACGACCTGCTGCGGCCCGACGTCGAGCGGCAGCTCGAGCGCATCGTCTCCGCCGACATCGTGGTCGGCGTGCCGAGCTACAACAACGCCGACACGATCGGCCACGTCGTCGGCGCGGTCGCGGGCGGGCTCGCCAAGTACTACGGGGACAGCCCGTGCGTCATCGTGAACTCCGACGGCGGGTCCACCGATGGCACCTCCGACCGCGTCCTCACCGCCGACCACGGGCCCGCGCTCCTCGTCCGGGAGCGCAGCCGCCCGCTGCACCGGCTCACTACCAGCTACCTCGGCGTGCCGGGGAAGGGGAGCGCGCTGCGCACGGTCTTCCGGGTCGCCGAGCGGCTGGGGGCGAAGGCGTGCGCCGTGGTGGACGCGGACCTGCGCAGCATCAGCCCGGACTGGGTGCAGCTCCTCGTCGAGCCGGTGCTCAGAGGCGGCGCGGACTTCGTGGCCCCGCTGTACGCCCGCCACAAGTATGACGGCACCATTACCAACAGCATCGTCTACCCATTCACGCGGGCGCTCTACGGGCAGCGGATCCGGCAGCCCATCGGCGGCGACTTCGGCTTCTCCGGGGCGCTCGCCGCCCATTACCTGCGCAGCGGCGGAAGCTGGGAGACCGACGTCGCCCGCTTCGGCATCGACATCTGGATGACGACCCGGGCCGTCGCCGACGGATTCAGCGTGGCCCAGGCGTACCTCGGTGCCAAGATCCACAACACCAAGGACCCGGGCGCGGACCTGACCGCGATGTTCACGCAGGTGGTCGGCACGGTCTTCTCGCTGATGTCGCAGTACCGGGAGACCTGGGGCGCGGTGCAGGGGAGCCGTGACGTGCCGACGTACGGCTTCCGTTACGCCGTGGGGGTCGAGCCGGTACACGTGAACGTGGAACGGATGGAGGCGATGTTCCGCCGCGGGGCCGAGGACCTGATGCCGGTGTGGGAGCGGATGCTGAGCGCGGAGACGTGCGCAGCCCTGGCGGGCGCGGCGGCAGGGACCGGTCGCGTGACGTTCCCGCCGGAGCTGTGGGTGCGCACGGTCTGCGAGGTGGCGGCGAGCCACCACGCGGGGTCGCTGCCGCGCGCGCACCTGCTCCGGGCGATGATCCCGCTGTACCTCGGCCGCACCGCGGCGTTCGTCACTGCGACCGCCGACGCGGACGCCGCGGCGGTGGAGGAGGAGATTGAACGGCTCGGGGAGCTCTACGAGGCGTACAAGCCGTATCTGATCGAGCGCTGGGACGGCCGGCGCGGATAACCCACGGGAGGGGAGCGATGGACAGGACCTTCTGGGACGACGCGGTGCTGGAGCCGCTGCGCCGGTTCACCGACCAGGCGCTGGCGTTCATCCTCAACAATCTGCTGGCGATGCTGGTGGTGCTGCTGGTCGGCGTCCTGGTGGCGTACGCCATGCGCTTCGCGCTGGGGCTGCTGCTGCGTCTGCTGCGCTTCGACGCGGTGAGCGAGCGCCACGGTCTCACGGCGGCGCTGCGGGCCGCCGGCGTGACCCGTCCTCCGTCGGCCGCGGCGGCGCGGCTCGGCTTCTGGCTGGTCGTGTTCGTCTTCCTCGTCTTCTCGCTGGCGGCGCTGAACGTGCCGGCGCTGAACGAGATGATCTCGCGGCTCTTCCTACTGCTGCCACAGGCGATCGCGGCGTTCGTCATCCTGCTGGCGGGCTACCTGCTGAGCGCCTTCCTGCACCGGGCGGTCCTTCTCGCCGCGGTGAACGCCGGGCTGCCGCGCGCGCGGCCGCTGGCCAGCGCCGTCCAGATCCTCGTGCTGCTCTTCTCGGTGGCGGTCGCGCTGGAGCAGGTGGGGATCGGGCGCGGCATCGTCCTGGCGACGTTCAGCATCGCCTTCGGGACCATCGGGCTCGCCGTGGCGCTCGCCTTCGGCTGGGCGGCGCGCGACCTCGCGCGGTCGGTGCTGGAACGGCAGTTCGCCCCCCCGGACCGGACCGACCTGGGTGAGCTGACGCACCTGTAGCGTCAGCAGGGCGTGGCGTCGAGGAGCGCCGCGACCGCGCGGGCCCAGCCGCGCGGCCCCGGCGCCGGCGCCA
>CAYLJK010000425.1:0-2203 GCA_964383975.1 uncultured Gemmatimonadales bacterium
GCTCGAGCTGCGGCGGCCGCGCACCTGCGCCAGGGGGACGAGACAGGAGCAGACCGGGAGCCCGTCGAGGAGCACGGTGCAGGCGCCGCACTCCCCCTCCCCGCACCCTTCCTTCGTCCCGGTGAGCCCCTGCTCCTCGCGCAGCACGTCGAGCAGGCGGGCCAGCGGCGGCGCCGCGCTCTCCACCGCGCGGCCGTTGAGGGCGAAGGCGACTGGTCCCCCGGGCCTAGGCGCGCGCATCCGCCGCCTCCATCACCGCCTCCGCGGTCGCGGGCACGGCGCGCACGTCGAGACCGAGGTGGCGCATGGCGTTCACGATCGCGGGCGCGGGGCCGTTCATCGGCAGCTCGCCGAGGCCCTTCGCGCCCTGCGGGCCGTGCGGGTACGGGTTCTCCAGCATCACCGTCTCCATCCGCGGCACGTCGCGCGGCGTGGGGATGGTGTAGTCGGCGAGCTGCGCGTTGGCCATCGCGCCGTCCCGCATCACGACCCGCTCGATGAGCGCCCAGCCGACGGCCTGCGCCGTGCCGCCCTCGATCTGGCCGCGCGCCAGCACGGGGTTGATCGCCCGGCCGAACTCCTGCACCGCGGTGATCTTCGTCGCGCGCACCTCGTAGGTGACGGGGTCGTACGTCACCTCAGCGACGTCGCACCCCCAGGCGAAGGTGCCATACGCATCGCCCCGGTAGGTCTCCTCGTCCCACTGGAGGCCGGCCGGCCTCTCGTAGTGCGCGGTGACCCGCGTCGGCCCGTGGCGGCGGAAGTGCTCCGCGGGGTCGCACTCGCCCAGCCGCTCGCGCAAGCTCGCCGCCGCGCGCTCCAGGATGCGGCCCACGACCATCACCGTGCGCGAGGCGACGGTCGGGCCGCTGTCGGGGACGAGGGCGGTGTCCGCCGGCGCCAGCTCCACCTGCTCCAGTGGCACGCCGAGCGCGTCGGCGGTGATCTGGGCCAGCACCGTCCGCGCGCCCTGCCCCATCTCCGTCGCGGCGACGAGCACGCGCACGCCGCGCGCGCAGGTCTCCAGGTCGCACCGCGACGCGAGCCGCACCTCGCCCGCGCCGGTGAAGCCGCCGCCGTGGCGGAACAGCGCCAGGCCGATGCCGCGGCCCGTTCCCGCCCAGGCGCGGCGCTTGCGGCGCCACCCCGAGCGGCGCACCGCCTCGCGCAGGACGGCCTCGGCGGAGCAGTCGGCGGCCATCGCCTGGCCGGTCGCGGTGGCGTCGCCGGGACGCAGCACGTTCCGGAGCCGCAGATCCGCCGGGTCCATCCCCACCGCCGCGGCGACGCGGTCCATGTGGACCTCGACCGCGAACTGCGCCTGCGGTGCGCCGAATCCGCGGAACGCGCCGTTGGGGTTCGTGTTCGTGAACACGGCGCGGCCGTCCACCCGCACATGCGGGCAGCGGTATGCGCCGGCCGCGTGGAGGCAGGCGCGCGACAGCACCACCGGGCTCAGCGTGACGTAGGCGCCGCCGTCCAGGACCAGCTCGATCTCCATCGCCACGAGGCGGCCGTCCCTCGTGACGCCGGTGCGGTGCCGCACGATGGACGGATGGCGCCGCGTGGTGGCGAGCAGGTCCTCGGCGCGGTCGTACACGAGCTTCACGGGGCGGCCCGCCTTGCGCGCGAGGAGTGCCGCGTGCGCGGCGATCACCGACGGGTAGTCCTCCTTGCCGCCGAAGCCGCCTCCCGGCTCCGTCGCCACGACGCGCACCCGCTCGCCCGGGAGGCCCAGCAGCGCGGTGAGCGCGTGGTGCACGTAGTAGGGGCACTGGAGCGAGCCGTGGACGGTGATGCCGCCGTCCGGCTCCGGGACGGCGATCACGCCCTGGGGCTCGATGTACACGTGCTCCTGGTGGCCGGTGCGATACTCCCCCTCCACGACTAGGTCCGCGCTCGCGAGGCCGCGGGCGAGGTCCCCGCGCTCGATGACGATGTGCTTGTGGACCCGCGTCGAGGCGAGCGGATCGAGCAGCGGCTCTGCCCGCTCCTCCGTCAGCACGACGCGCGCCTCAAGGAGGGTCTCGCGATCCTCGTGCGCGAGGAGCAGCACCGGCTCGGAGGCGTGGCGCACCTCGTCCACCACGAGGCACGGCTGGTCGTCGGTGATGTGGAGGATGCAGTTGCGGCCGGGGACGTCGCGCCAGTCCACGACGGTGAAGCCCGCCGGGTCGAAGGCGAGCCGCACGCCCGTCACCCG
>CAYLJK010000426.1:0-2195 GCA_964383975.1 uncultured Gemmatimonadales bacterium
GCGCGAACAAGCCGCTGCTCCAGGAGGTGCACGACCCGGCGACCAAGATCGCGTGGCAGACGTGGATCGAGGTGCACCCGCGGACGGCGGCGCGGCTCGGGGTGCAGAACGGCGACGAGGTGACGGTCAGCGCCGGCGATCGCGCGGTCCGCGCGCTCGTGTACGTCTATCCCGGTGTGCGACCCGACGTCGTCGCGATGCCGATCGGCCAGGGCCACACGGCGTACGGCCGCACGGCGCGGGGCCGCGGCGCGAGCCCGCTGGCGCTGCTGGGGACGGCCACCGACCCCTCCGGCGCCCTGGCCTACTGCCAGGTGCGGGTGCGGCTCGCGAGGACCGGCTCGCGCCGGAGCCTCGCCACCACCGAGGGGAGCGCCCGCCAGCACGGCCGGGGCATCGCGCAGCTCATGACGTTCGCGGCGGCCGCGGCGGGCGAGGGCGCGGTCCACGCCCACGAGCCGTACACCGAAGCGGAACGCGGCGCGCTCGAGCGCGCCGACGAGCGCCGCCGCGAGCTGGCCGAACTCGGCGAGTACGCGAAGGACCACCCGAAATGGGAGATGGCCATCGACCTCTCCCGCTGCACGGGGTGCTCCGCGTGCGTGGCGGCCTGTTACACCGAGAACAACATCCCGACGGTCGGCGAGGCCGAGTGCCAGCGCCACCGCGAGATGACGTGGATCCGCCTGGAGCGCTACTACGAGGGCGATACCGACGGCACCGACTGGCACGCCGCGCAGGTCCCGATGCTCTGCCAGCAGTGCGCCAGCGCCCCGTGCGAGCCGGTCTGCCCGGTCTACGCGGCGTACCACACGCCGGACGGGCTGAACGGGCAGATCTACAACCGCTGCGTGGGGACGCGGTACTGCGCGAACAACTGTCCCTACAAGGTGCGGTACTTCAACTGGTGGGACTACGGCGCGCCGGCAAGTCCGCAGTACGCCTTCGCCGGCACGCTGGCCCTCGGGCTGAATCCCGACGTCACCGTGCGGTCCAAGGGCGTGATGGAGAAGTGCACGTTCTGCGTGCAGCGCATCCGGTTCGCGCAGAACGACGCCCGGGTGCGGGGGATGGTCGTGACGGACGCCGGCGTGCAGCCGGCGTGCGCGCAGACCTGCCCAGCCGAGGCGATCGTTTTCGGCAACGCGGCGGATCCGGCGAGCGCGGTGCGCCGCGCCGCCGCGGACCCGCGTGCCTACCACGTCTTCGAGGCCCTGAACACGAAGCCGGGAGTGACGTACTTGACGCGTGTGATCCACGGCGAGGCGCCGGCGGGCGCCGGAAGGGAGCACTAGGATGGCGACCCTCGCCCATCCGGTCCCCGCGGGTGCCCTGCCGGAGCCGACCTACGCGGATGTCAACCGGGACATCATCCGCACCCTGGAGCCCCCGGGTCGCGGCTGGTTCCTCGGCATGGCCGTCATTCTCACCGGACTGGCGCTCGGCGCCTTCGGCTGGGCCCGCCAGCTCAAGCTGGGCCTCGGCGTCACGGGCTACACGCCTCCGATCTTCTGGGGGACGTACATCACGACCTTCGTCTTCTGGGTCGGGATCGCGCATTCGGGAACGCTGATCAGCGCCGTGCTGTACCTGTTCCGCTCGGGCTGGCGGGCGGCGATCTACCGCGCCGCCGAGGCGATGACGGTGTTCGCCGTCATGACGGCCGGCCTCTTCCCGATCCTCCACCTGGGCCGCGCGTGGTTCGCGTACTGGGTGGCGCCGTACCCGAACATCCGCGGTCTCTGGGCCAACTTCCGCTCGCCGCTGGTGTGGGACATCTTCGCCATCTCCACCTACTTCACCGTGTCGGCGACGTTCCTTGTGATGGGGCTCATCCCCGACGTGGCGTCGATCCGCGACCAGGCGACGGGGTGGCGGCGGCGCTTCTACGGCCTGCTCTCGTTCGGGTGGCGCAACTCGGACAACGAGTGGCGCCATTTCATGCGGATGTACCTCTTCCTCGCCGCCCTGGCGACGCCGCTGGTGCTCTCGGTGCACTCGATCGTCTCGATGGACTTCGCCGTCTCGCATCTGCCGGGGTGGCATTCGACGATTTTCCCGCCCTACTTCGTCGCCGGCGCCATCTTCTCCGGCTTCGCCATGGTGGTCACGTTGATGGTGATCACCCGCAAGGGGTTCGGTCTCGAGAACATCGTCACGCTGCTGCACTTCGAGAACATGGCGAAGATCATGAT
>CAYLJK010000427.1:0-2192 GCA_964383975.1 uncultured Gemmatimonadales bacterium
TCCATGAACGCCGTGTAGTTCTGCTCCAGCTGGTCCACGCTGAAGCTCACCCGGCCGATCGGGGCGTGGACGTTCCCCGTCTTGTCCACGCGGAACTCGATCTTGCCGGCCTTGATGTCCCGGACGGCCTTCGTCACCTCCATCGTGACGGTGCCCGCCTTCGGGTTCGGCATCAGGCCGCGGGGGCCGAGGATCCGGCCCAACTGGCCGAGCTGACCCATCACGTCCGGGGTCGCCACGATGGCGTCCACGTCGAGCCAGCCGTCCTTGATCTTCTGGACGTACTCCAGGCCGGCGTAGTCGGCCCCCGCCGCCTCGGCCTCCTTCGCCTTCTCGCCCTGCGCGATCACCAGCACGCGGACCTTCCTGCCGGTGCCGTGCGGAAGGACGACTGTCCCGCGGACGATCTGGTCGGCGTGACGCGGGTCCACGCCGAGCCGGACCGCGATGTCCACCGTCTCGTCGAACTTCGCGGGCTTGACGGCCTTGAGCTTCGCGATCGCTTCGCGCGGCTGGTAGCGGGCGTTCCGGTCCAGCCCCTCGATCCCGGCGCGGTAGCGCTTCCCGTGGGCGGCCATCAGTCCACGACCTCGATGCCCATCGAGCGCGCCGTGCCGGCGACCATCCGCATCGCCGCCTCCACGTCGTTCGCGTTCAGGTCGGGCATCTTCAGTTCCGCGATCTTCCGGACCTGCGCCCGCGTCACCGTGCCCACCTTCTGGCGGTTCGACGTGGGCGACCCCTTCTCGACCCCCGCCTCGCGCCGCAGCAGCACGGCGGCCGGCGGCGTCTTGGTGACGAAGCTGAACGACCGGTCCGCGAAGACCGTCACCACGACGGGGATCACGAGCCCGGCCTGCGCCGCGGTCCGCGCGTTGAACTGCTTGCAGAAGTCCATGATGTTGAGCCCGTGGGGGCCCAGGGCCGAGCCGACGGGCGGCGCGGGCGTCGCCGCTCCAGCGTTGATCTGGAGCTTGACGACGGCAAGCACCTTCTTGGGAGCCATGACGCCTTCCCTCCTGACGCTGCGGCCGATGGAGCCCGCCGCCAGCTGCCGCGATGACCCGCGCGGTCGCGGGAGCGACCGGGATCCGGACTCGGGAATCGGGATCCCACTCCCGATTCCCATTCCCGACTCCCGACTCCGCCTAGTGCGCCCGTAACTGCGTGTAATCCAACTCCACCGTCGTCGGGCGCCCGAACAGGCTCACCGCGACGCGGACCTTCCCCTTGTCCGGCAGCACTTCCTCGACCGAGCCGCTGAAGTCGGAGAACGGGCCCTCGATGATCTCGACGACCTGCCCGGGAAGGAACGGGATCTCCTCCCGCGGCGCCTCCTCCGACACCGGCGCCTCGATGCCGAGCAGCCGGTTCACCTCGTCGGGCCGCAGCGGCATCGGGTCGCGCCCCGTGCCGACGAACTTGATCACGCCCTGGATGTTGTTGATCGCGTGCAGGGTCTCCTGGTTGGAGACCATCTCCACGAGCACGTATCCGGGGAACAGCTTCCGCTCGACGGCGACCTTCTTGCCGTTCTTGATCTCGACGACCTCCTGCACCGGCACGAGGGCCTGGCGGATCGCCCGCTCCTCGGCCGGCCGGGGGTCCTCGTTGATCCGGCGCTCGATCAGCGAGCGGACCTTGTTCTCGTGGCCCGCCGTCGTCTGGATCGCATACCAGCGCCACTCCATCGCGGTCGTCTCCACCCTAGACCAGCCGTCCCGGGATCGTCACCACGAGCCACTGGAGGATGATGTCCATCGCCCCGATGATGACGGCGATCAGCGCCACGAAGGCGAGGATCACGAGCGTGGACTGGCGCAGCTGGACCTTGTCCGGCCAGGTGATCTTCTTCACCTCGTCCACCGTGTCGCGCATGTACCCGGCGAACGACACGGCGCCCTCGCGCACGCGCTCCCGCCACACCGCGAGCGCGGCCGCGGCGAGCACCAGCACGACGACGAGCACCAGCGTCGCGACGGTCACTTCGTTTCCTTATGCCCCGTGTGCTTGTTGCACCGCGGGCAGTACTTCTTCCACTCGACCCGCTCGGGGTGCTTCCGGCGGTTCTTCGTGGTGAAGTAGTTGCGCTCCTTGCACGCGCTGCATGCGAGGATGATGTTCTCGCGCGGCATCCCCTACTCCAGGACCTTGGTGACGACGCCGGCGCCGACGGTGCGGCCGCCCTCGCG
>CAYLJK010000428.1:0-2184 GCA_964383975.1 uncultured Gemmatimonadales bacterium
GGACGGGTCGCGGCGCAGGCGGTCCTCGCGCGCGACTATCCCGTCGTGATGGCGGTGACGGCCGTCTTCTCGGTGCTCGTGGTCGCCGGGAATCTCCTCGCCGACGCGCTCGCGGCCGCGGCGGACCCGCGGCTCCGGGGTGTCCGTGCGCCGCGCTGACCCGCGCCTCGTGGCGGGCCTCATCGTCCTCTCGGCCGTGGGCCTTGCCGCGCTCGCCGGTCCCTGGCTCGCCGGCCAAGGCCCAGCGGACATCGCCGGGATCGCCCAGCGCCGCTTCGTGGCGCCGCTCGGCCGGACGCCCGACGGGGTCCTGCACGTGCTCGGCACCGACCGCTTCGGCCGGGACGTCCTGGTCCGGCTCCTGGCGGCCGCGCGCGTTTCGCTCGCGGTCGGTCTGCTCGCCGCGGTCTCCGCGAGCGTCGTCGGTGTGGCGCTCGGCGCGGTCGCCGGCTGGGTCGGCGGACGCACCGACCGCGTTCTCTCGGCGCTCACCGATGCGGCGCTGAGCATCCCGCGCGTGCCGCTGCTCCTGCTCCTGGTCGCGCTCTTCCAGCCGGGGATCGGCATCACCGTGGCGGCGATCGGCCTCACCGGCTGGATGACCGTGGCGCGGCTGGTGCGGGCCGACGTGCGTCTCGCGGCGCGGCAGGAGTTCGTCGAGGCCGCGCGGGCCCTCGGCGTGCCAGAGTGGCGCACGCTCGTCCGCCACGTCCTCCCGCACGCGGCAGCCCCGGCGCTCATCGCCACGGCCCTCGGCGTCGGGAACGCGATCATGCTGGAGGCGGGGCTGTCGTTCCTGGGGCTCGGCGTGCAGCCGCCCGCGGCCTCGTGGGGGAACATGCTGGCGGGGGGCCGCGAGGCGCTCGTCGTCGCGCCGTGGGTCGCGCTCGTCCCCGCTGCCGCGGTGGCCCTCGTGGTGCTGGCGTGCAGTCTCGTCGCCGACGCCCTCGAGGCGCGCCTGGCGGGCGAGCGGAGCTAGCCGGACCGCACCCGGATGGTGACCACGGCGCGCGGCGCCGCGGTGAACCGCACCACGCCCCGCTCCGCGCTCAGCGGCTCCAAGGCGGACTCGTCGAGACGGCAGCGCACCGCGTCGCGGAGGGGCCACGGCACGTGCCACACCCCCTCCACCGCGCCGGCGGTCGCGTTGTAGCAGCGCAGCACGACGCCGTCCCCACTCTCCGCCGGCTTCACCGCGGACACCACGAGCCCGTGGCCGTGCAGCGCCGGGCCGGCGACCGGCGGCGGCACGCGCAGCAGCCAGCGGCGCATCAGGGCCCAGGGCGGCGCGAGGAACGCCTCGGCGGCCGACTCGATCGGCGTCGCGTCGTCCAGCGCCGCGGGGTCACACAGCACGACGGCCAGCCGCGCCCGGAACGGTCCGCGACACTGGCCCTCCGGCGTCGGCGTCGGCCAGCCCGCGTGCCCCGGCCGCTCCGGCAGGTCGGCGCGTGACAGCTCGCCACAGGCGCGCAGCAGCGTGACCAACAACTCACCCCCGGCGCGGGCCTCGCATTGCGGCAGGCCGTCGGTGAGCACGGCGAGACCCCGCGTCCGCCCCGCGACGGCCACCCAGCGCTGCATCGGCGCGGTCGGCGGGGCGGCCTCCAGCTCGCCGGCCGCACGCCGAGTCCGGCCGCGCGCGGGCGCGCGCTCCACGGGGCCGAAGTGACCGTCCGCCACGACACGGGTCATGCGCTCGCCGAGCGGGAAGACGGCCCGGAGCCGATGGTCGTCCTGCCCGTTCACACCCTCGGAGTCGAGGACCACGTGCTGCGCGTCGGCGTCGAGCCGCACGCGTGTCGTCAGCGTGAGCGCGACGCGGTCCCAGCGACGGACGACCTCCAGTTCGCCGCGCAGGGGACCGGCGTGCACGACGCGCACCGCCACGGTGTCCGGCTCCCGCGCGAGGACGCCGCGCGGCGAGGGCGTGTAGCTGTCCCCCAGGTCCCGCTCGTCCACGATGCCGCCCAGGCCGTGCGCGCTGCGGCCGCTGCCGCGCTCGGAGATGGCGACCGTGCCGTCGGCCTCGACCCGCAGTCGGAGGCGGCCGTTGTCGAGGCCGTGTCCGCAGGCGCGCACGGGCTCGGGTGCCTCCGCAGCGGCGCGCGACCGTCCCCTCCCCTCCTCGACGCACAGGGGTGTCACGCCCAGCGGGAGCACCGGCGCCGCGACCAGCACGCG
>CAYLJK010000429.1:0-1301 GCA_964383975.1 uncultured Gemmatimonadales bacterium
AGGGGATCGGGTCGGCGCAGCGCAGCTCGTAGCCGATGTTCTTCGCCACGATCGTCGCCTTCAGCCCGAACGCCTTCAGCCGCGCCTGGACCTGCGCCTTGAGGATTTCGCCGATGTTGATCTCGGCGATGCGCACGTGGCCGTGCGCGTCGCGCTCCACGTCCTCGAGCGCCTCCAGGTCCGCCGGGTCGATGTCGAGCACCAGCCCCTCGGCGATGACGGCCACGCCGTCGCGGCGGTCGTAGGCCAGCCGCTTGATGATGGCGCCCACCAGGGTATCCACCACCGTCTTGAGCGGGATGCGGCGTCCCAGCCACTCCTCGGGGATGAGCGTGAGCGTCGCGCCGGCGGCCTTGCCGATGCCGAGCGCGAGGTGGCCCGCCTTGCGTCCCATGGTGACGACGAAGTACCAGCGCGACGTGGTCCAGGCGTCCACCATCAGGTTCTTCACGATCTCGACGCCGTGGTGTCGCGCGGTCTGGAAGCCGAAGGTGTCCACGAACGGCGGCAGGTCGAGGTCGTTGTCTATCGTCTTGGGGACGTGCACGACCCGGATGCGGCCCGCCGCCTTCGCCTCCAGTTGCATCGCGGACCAAGCGGTGTCGTCCCCGCCGATCGTGATGAGCTGCGCCACGTCGAGCCGCAGCAGCGACGTCACGGCGTTCTCGAGGAGCTTCGGGTCCGTCGTGGGGTTGGCGCGCGAGATGCCGATGTGGGCTCCGCCGCGGAAGTGCAGCCGGCTCACCGCCTCGATGTCGAGCGGGGTCACGTGGTCCACGTTCCCCTGCATGATCCACTCGAAGCCGTCGCGGATGCCGATGACGTCCACGCCCTCGAGGCGGGCGCGGATGGTGGCGGCGGCGATGACGCTGTTGACGCCGGGGGCGGGACCGCCGCCGACGAGGATCGCGAGACGCCGAGCGTGCGTCATGGACTCCTTCCTCTCCTCCTAGAACGCCAGTCCGGCGAAGCCGTTCACGTGCGTCGCCGACAGAGCCCCTGAAGCGTAGCGGGTCCGGAGGCGGCGCGCCTCCACGCCGAACAGCAGCCCGCCGCCGGGCCGCCAGTGCAGGTGCGCGCCCGAGACCAGGTTCCGGTGCCGGCCGCCGGCGCTGACGTCCGCGTCCCGCGGATCATCCAGTCCGGCGCCGACCCCGACGCTCCACGCCGGCACGGGCCGCACGTCAAGCTGCATCCAGCCGCCGCGGGAACGGACCGGCACGCCGCCGGCCCCGAACTCCTGGCCCACGCCGCCCCCGCCGAGGCCGGCCACCGCCTGCGCGTCCCAGAACGCCTCGCCC
>CAYLJK010000429.1:1311-2183 GCA_964383975.1 uncultured Gemmatimonadales bacterium
CGAGGGGGATGCGCGCGTCGGCCGTGAGGGCCAGGCTCTCCAGCAGGCTGTCGCCGGACGCCGCGATCCAGCCGCGGTGGATGCCGACACCCACCTCGCCCGCGGTCGCACCCGAGCCCCAGGCGAGGGAGAGCCGCCCCTGGGCCATCGGGCGCCGGCTCCGTTCCGCGCTGTCCGCCTGTGTGACGAACGCCAGCTGCGGGCTGCCGAGCATCGGCGCGAGCGCCGCGGCCTCTCCGCCGACGCGCGGGCTGCCGCCCGTCCGCCACGCCACACGCACCTGTGGGACCCAGAACCAGAGGTTCCCGGCGGTCGTGAAGAGCGGCACGCCGACGGCGGCGAACGAGACCGGGTTCCACGGCGAGATGAGCTGCGTCTCCTGGCCGATGAGCAGCTCCGCGTGCCGCCAGTCGAGGCGCACGACGGCGGTGCGGATGCGCGGCACCGGGAAGGTGCGCCCGCCCGTGCTCGGCTGCTGGCCGCCGTAGAAGTCGAGCTGGAGGTCCGCCGAGACGGCGGCGCCGAGCGCGGACGCGCCGGTGACGGCGAGTCCGAGCCGCGTCTGCCGCACCTGCGCCGCCAGGTGGGCGTTCGGCAGCCCCGCGTCCTGCGGCGAGGCGACGAACGTCGGGTCGTCGGTGTTCTGCACCTTGCGGTCGTTCGCGAACCCGTTCATCAGGATGAGGCCGGATACCTCCACCTGGAGGCCGCCGCGCGATCGCACGGCCGCGCCCGCGTCGCGTGCCGCCCGCCGCACCTCGCGCAGCTCGTCCTCGGCGCGTTCGAGCCGGGCGGCGAGAGAGTCCAGGGCCTGCCGCAACGAATCGAGCGGCTGCTGCGCGGCGGCGGGACGCGGAGCGGCCGGCAGCAGC
>CAYLJK010000430.1:0-2175 GCA_964383975.1 uncultured Gemmatimonadales bacterium
ACGCTGACGTGGCTGGTCGGCGCGCTCGGCGTGGTGACGCTGGTCGTCGCGGTGGCGCAGTTCTTCTACCAGACGGACCTGAAGCGGCTGCTCGCGCTCTCGACGATCGCGGGCCTGGCCTACGTCTTCATCGGCGCGGCGCTCGCCGCGGCGGGTTCGCTGCGCGCGGGACAGGGGGCGGCGCTGCACATCCTCGCCCACGGGGCGGGGAAGGGCCTGCTCTTCCTCTCGGTCGGCTGCCTCGCCTGGGCCGCGGGGACGCGGGAGATCGCGTCCCTCTCGGGCGCCCTGCGCCGGCTCCCGGTCCCGTCCGTCGGGTTCCTGATCGGCGCGCTCACGGTGACGGGCGTGCCGCCGTTCGCCGGCTTCTGGTCGAAGTTCGCGCTCATCGCCGGCGCGGTGCAGCTCGGCGGCGCCGGGCTGGCCACCGGCGTGCTGCTGCTGGCCGAGAGCGTACTGGCCTTCGCGTGGTTCCTGTGGATCGGCCACCGCGTCATCCTCGGCGAGCCGTCGCCGCGGGTCGCGGCCGCCGGCCGCACCTCCGCCGCGATGGACGTCGCGCTGGTCTTCCTCATGCTGCTGTGCCTGGCCGTGCCGGTCATCGGGATGCCGCTGGCCTCCGCGATCGGTTTCGGCCCCGGGAGGTGAGCGATGGCGAGCCTCATGACCCCGCTCTCCGCGCTGCTCGGCACCTGGTCGCTGGACGCGCTTGGCGCCGCCTTCGCCGTCCCGACTGTGCTCCTCGTCGTGGCGGCGGCGGCCTACGCCGTGCCGTACCTGCGGCAGGAGCGATTCCGCCGCGAGAGCGCCCTGCGGTTCTGGCTCTGCTACGCGCTCTTCGCGGCCGGGATGCTGGGGGCGCTGGCCGCGTGGGACCTAGTCCAGTTCGTGGTGGCGTGGGAGGTGATGACCCTCGCCTCGTACGTCCTGGTGGCGCACGAGACGAGCGAGCCCGGCGCCGTCCGCGCCGCGTTCAAGTACTTCGTCATGACGCACGCCGCCTCGGCGTGCCTGCTGCTCGCGGTCATGCTGCTCTGGGCGCAGGGCGGGAGCCTCGGCTTCGACGCGCTGCGGCCGACCTTCGCGCGCCTCGCCGGCGAGCGGCCCCTGCTGCTGCACGCCGTGCTGGCATTGCTGTTCATCGGCTTCGCCACCAAGGCCGGGCTGTACCCGCTCGGCGACTGGCTCCCCGATGCGCACCCAGCCGCGCCCGCCCCCGTCTCGGCGGTGCTCTCCGGGATCATGGTGAAGGTGGGTCTCTACGGCTTCTTGCGGTTCTTCGTGTGGGCGCTGGCGACCGCCGATCCGCAGGCGGCGGTGATCTGGGGGTTCATCCTCGCCGTGACCGGCGCGGTCTCGGCGCTGATCGGCGGGCTCGCCGCGTGCGCCGCGACCGACAGCAAGGTGCTGCTCGCGTATTCGTCCATCGCGCAGAGCGGGCTCGTGAGCGTCGGGGTGGGGACCGGGATGGCGCTGATGCCCGGCTCGCCCGCGCTGGCGCAGCTGGCGCTGCTCGGCGCGCTGTTCCACGCGGTGAGCGACGCGGCGGTGAAGGGGCTGCTGTTCTTCGCGGCCGGGTCGCTCCAGTACCGCACGGGGAGCCGGCGGCTCGAGGACCTCGGCGGGCTCTTCCAGGCGATGCCGGCGACGGCGTGGACCGCGCTGGTCGCCACGCTGGCGATCGCCGGCTTCCCGCCGCTGACGGCGTTCACCGGGAAGTGGCTGCTGCTCCAGAGCACGGTGCTCTCGGGCACGCCCGTCCTGGTCGGTCTCGGGCTGGCGCTGCTGCTGGCCAGCGTCCTCTCGATCCTCTACGCCCTGAAGTTCTTCGCCGCCGGGTTCCTGGTGCGGCCGATGCGCACCGGCGTGGACGAGGTCCCCGGCGCGATGCGCGCGGCGCAGCTGGCCTTGGCGGTGATGGTGCTGGCCCTCGGGCTGCTGCCGGGGCTGTGGTTGGCGCGGCTCGGCGAGGTGGTCGTGATGCTCGGCGCGCCGCCGCCGCCGGCGCCGGTGCACCCGGCGGCGTGGCTGGGGTTCGGTCCGCCGAGCGGGGCCTACGCGCCGGTGCTGCTGGTCGTCGTCGGCGCGTGGGTGGCGCTGCTGGCGCGGGCGGCGCTCGGGCCGGCGCGCGCGGGCGTCCCGCGCCGCGTGCCGGTGTGGATGGGCGGAGCCGCG
>CAYLJK010000431.1:0-2175 GCA_964383975.1 uncultured Gemmatimonadales bacterium
CGCACCGCACTCGATGATATGTCCCGCGACCGTCCCGGCCGCCAGCAGGTCCCACTGGTCCGTCTCCCAGCCGAACGCGTGGGCGAGCGGCGCGAGGGTCAGCCCCGTGTCGGTCACGCGGCCGGTGAGGACGATCTGCGCGCCCCGCCGGAGCGCGTCCACGACCGGCCAGGCTCCAAGGTACGCGTTCGCCGAGCGGACCCGGTCGCGCACCTCGGCGAGCGGCCGCCCGGTATCCATGTCGCGGAGCTCCACGCCACGCGCCAGCAGCTCGTCGAGCCGCGGGAGCAGGTCGTCACCGGTCACGACGCCGATGCTGAGGGTCCGCGCCAGCCCCAGGCGCCGCGCCGCGGCCCCGACCGCCTCCGCGCAGGCGCGCGGGTTCACGCCGCCCGCGTTCGTCGTGACGCGAATGCCCTTCTCCACCAGCGCCGGGAGGATGCGCTCGAGCAGGGGCACCACGTCCCGCGCGTACCCCGCCTGCGCGTCCCGCTCCTTCTGCTTCTGCATGATGGACATCGTGACCTCGGCCAGGTAGTCCATCATGAGGTAGTCGAGCGGCCCTCCCTCGACGAGCCGCGCGGGCGCCTCCATCCAATCGCCCCAGAAGCCCTGCCCCGCACCGATGCGGACCGCGCGCGTCATGGACGGATGATACGCCGGACGACCGCCGAGGAGTCCGTCGCCGTGGCGACGCGCCAGCGCAGCACCTGGCGCGCATCGTCCGGGCCGACGAGCGGCGCCGCGGCAGCGACGACGGCCTCGGCCACGCCCCGCGCGGCGTCCGCACGGGCCACGAGGCGCGGCTCGCCCTCGAAGCGCGCCCGCACTCGCACCGGTGTCCCGTCCCGCGCCGCGGGATCCGCGAAGCCCGGGAACAGCTCCACGACGACGGGGAAGCCGTCGGGCCGGCGCCCCGGCAGGTCCGCCGTCACGCGGTGGAACGGGTAGTTCATCGCGCCGTTCCCGAGCTGCGCACCGAGCGAGTCGTAGAGCGTGATGGCCAAGTCGGTCACCAGGTCCCACGACTCCGAATCCAGGTCGGCCTCGACGATCACCCGCCTGGCCCACGCCGGGGCGCGGATGGTGCGCCGCCACGGCACCGAGGCCGGCAGCCCCACCTCCCACGCGCACTCCACCCCGAGCTGCTCGACGGCCACCGCGCGCACCGAGTCGCGGCCGGAAGCGGCACGCACCACGAGCGCGCCCGCCGAATCGGCCGCGAGCACCGAGACGCCGGGCACGGCGGCCGTGAGGTCGTAGACGAGCACGCGGCCGGGCATGGCCTGGACGACGACCTCCCAGGTGCCCGGCCGAACGTCGTCGGCCCCCACCGTCAAGCGCGCACGCGCCCCCGCCTTCCCGCCCGCGTCGGCGCTCCGCTCGCCCCGCGCCGGTCGGTGCGTGGGCTCGAAGAGGAACAGCGTCGCCTTCATCGCCGTGTCGCGCACGGTGAGCGTCAGGTCGAGGCCCAACGCGCCTTCCGGCACCGTCACGTAGTACCGGTCCGCGCGTCCCCCCTGGAGGGCGCGGCCGCGCGCCGCCACACCGGCGGACGCGGTGTCCGGCACGATGACCGTGACCGGGAGGACGAAGGCGGGCGGTCCCAGTGAATCCGTCGTGCCCACGCCATGCACGGCGGCGGCGTACCGGCCCGGCGAGCGCAGCGCCGCGGGGTCCAGCCGCACCTCGACCATGGCCGACCCCGTCGCGGCGTCCATCGTCACCGATGGAGCCGCCGTGCGCAGCCACGTCGCATCGCTCGCCAGGCGATAGGTGCGCGCCACCCGTGCGACGCCGGAGTCGGGCACGACCGACACGCGGAACCGCGCGGCCGTGTCCGCCGGCGACACGCCGCGCGGGAGGAACGCGCCCGATTGGCCGGCGATGGGCACCGCGATCGCCGTTCCCTGGCCGGCCGCCCGGCGGAGCCCCGGCGGCACCTGGACGGCCGGTCCCAGCACCGTGACCCGGAGCCGGGGCACCTCGGCCCCTGCGCGCAGGCGCTCCCACGCCGCCTGGAGGCGCGGCATCCCGGCTCCCTGGTCCACGACGGCCGCGCCGGGCAGCGGTTGTGCCGCCGCACGCAGCGCGTCGAGCAGCTGCGCGGCGGTGGGCCGATGTCCCTCGCGCAGCGCCGCGCCCAGGAGCACCGCCGCGAGACCCGCCGCGTGC
>CAYLJK010000432.1:0-2164 GCA_964383975.1 uncultured Gemmatimonadales bacterium
GCGGTGAAGCGGCTCGTGGCGGCGCTGCGGGACCCCGCGGTCGGGCTCGCCTCGGGCCGGGACGTGAGCGTGGCGAGCACCGCGGACACCGCCAACCGCGGCGAGTCGGGCTACGTCGGCTACGAGATGTGGGTGCGGCGGCTGGAGACGGGCGTGGGCGGCATCGTCGGCGCGTCAGGGTGTCTCTATGCCATCCGGAGGGAGCTGCACGACACCCTCGTCCCCGAAGCGCTGAGCCGCGACTTCGCCTCCGCGATGGTGGCGCGCGAGCACGGCTTCCGCGCCGTCTCGGTGGACGAGGCGATCTGCTTCGTGCCGCGCACGGCGTCCTTGCGCGCGGAGTACCGGCGCAAGGTGCGCACGGTGGCGCGCGGTATGGAGACGCTCTGGTACAAGCGCCATCTCTTGAACCCGCTGCGCTATGGGCGCTTCGCCTGGATGCTCGTCAGCCACAAGGTGGCCCGGTGGGCGGCGCCGTGGTTCGTGCTGCTGGCTGCGGTCGCGGTGCTGGACTTGGCCCGCCACCACACCGCGGCGCTGGCGGCCGCCGCCGTGATGGCGAGCATGCTGCTGATGTTCGGCGTCGCCTGGTACTGGCCCGCCGGCCGGCGGCTGCCGCGGCCCATCGCCCTCCCCGCCTTCATCGTGGCCGGGAACCTCGCCGTGATGCAGGCGACGGTGAAGGCGTTGCGAGGCGAGTTGAATCCGATATGGGAGCCGACCAGGCGAGAGCCGGTGCAGGTGTAGAGCGATCAGTGGTCAGAGATTCAGAGAGGGGTTATGGCGCGCAGCGTGCAGCTTGGAGTGGTCGCGGCCCTGGTGTTGGCTGCGCCGCTCATCGCGCAGGAGCGGCGTGTGGTCACCGTTGGTGCGCCGGTCGCCGGTGCGCCGTACTCGCCCGCCATCGTGGCCGGCGGATTCGTGTGGGCGGCGGGGCAGGTGGGCGTGGATCCGGCCACGCGCCAGCTCGTCCCCGGCGGCATCCGCGCCGAGGCGAGGCAGGCCCTGGAGAACGTCCGCGCGGTGCTCGAGGCGGCGGGGAGCGGGATGCACCGGGCGGTCAAGTGCGCCGTCTTCCTGGCCGACATCGCCGACTTCGCCGCGATGAACGAGGTGTACCGCGCGTTCTTCCCGGCGGAGCCGCCGGCGCGCACGACCGTCGCCGTGGCCGCCCTGCCGATCGGGGCGCGGATCGAGGTGGAGTGCGTGGCGCTGGCCGGCCGTTGACCGGAGGGCATGCCCGAGCGGATCATTCAGGTATGGACATCCGCATCACGGCCGAGCCGGTGGACAGCCACCGCTGCAAGTTCGTCGCGAGCACACCGCTCCTGGAGTCGGGGGCGCGGCACTTCGCCTCCCCCGCCGAGGCCGCGGGGTCGCCACTGGCCGAGGCCATCCTGGCCCTCCCCAACGTCACGGAACTCCTGGTCGCGGGCCACGCGGCGACGGTCACGAAGAGCGACACCGCCCCGTGGCAGGGGATCGGCCGTGACATCGGCGCCGCGATCCGCGCCGCGCTCGCCTCCGGTGCGCCGCTGTTCGGCGCCAAGGCCGCGGCGGGCACGGACGACGACGCGCTCTACGACCGGGTCGCGATGATCTTCGACACCCGCATCAACCCGATGGTCGCGAGTCACGGGGGCCGGGTGGACCTCATTGACGTGCAGGACGGCGTCGTGCTGCTGCGCCTGATGGGCGGCTGCCAGGGGTGCGGCATGGCGTCGGTTACGCTGCGCAACGGCATCGAGGCGACGCTGCGGCAGCTGACGCCGGAGGTCCGCGCCATCGTGGATGTGACGGATCATGCGGCGGGGGTGAACCCGTATTACGCGTCCGCGAAGTAGCGAACAGTGACGTAGCGAATAGCGGATGGAGCCGGGCGGGGGCGCACGGAACAGGTCCTGAAGGGCGCCCGCGGCGGAGGCAGGGTCCGAGGACCCGTGGTTCGGGCGCCCGTTCAGGGCCTGGTGTTGCCGAGGGCGAACCTCGGCCCGTCCAACAGCCGCACCGACGCACCGGCGCACTGGAATGGCCGCGAGGCCGGGAGGGACGCCCCCGGCTTCGGGAACGCGGGGCGCGAGCCCCCAGCCCCTGACCCCCTACCGCCGGTGCCGCATCCCCGGCGTCACGATCACCCGCCCGTTCTCCGTCACCACGATCGCCG
>CAYLJK010000433.1:0-2164 GCA_964383975.1 uncultured Gemmatimonadales bacterium
CGGACGACCGGCTCGTCGTGCTGCGCGGGGACGGGCGGCCGCAGCCGTTGCGCGTCGAGTTCCTCCTCCTCGGCGCCGACGGCCGGGTGCGCTCCCTCGTAGAGGGGCCTGGCATCCGCACCGCCCTGGGCTGGGGCCGGAACGGGACGCTGTTCGTCTTCACCGGGGCCGCCCGGCTCCAGGTCCTGGACCTCGCGACCGGCGAGACGCTCACCTTCCCGGCGCTCCATCCATCGCTCGGGAACGACTCGCAGGTGGTGTATGTGGGCCGGGCCGAGCGTGAGACCGCGCTGTCGCTCCTGACGCTGGGCCAGCAGGCGCCAACCGACCTCAAGCGTACGACGCGGCAGCTCGCCTCGCCGGCGCTCTCCCCCGGTGGCGGCCGCGTCGCCTTCCAGATGGCGCTGCGCGACGACTGGGAACTGTTCACCGTCGGGACGGACGGCACGGGCGAGCGCCGGCTCACGCACGAGATCCAGGACGATGTGCTCCCGGTCTTCCTCACCGACGACCGCCTGATGGTCAAGGAGGGCGAGCAGCGGCACCGGCGGTCTGCGCTGCTCGACCTCGGGACGCTCACGCGCACGCGGCTCTTCGCGAACAACACCGTGCGCACCGTCGCCAGCGAGTACGCCTGGGTGCCGAGCCCCGACGGCCGGCGCATCGTGGTGCTCGCCCATCGGGACGGCAACACGCTGGAGCGCCCCTGGGGGGCCTGGCTGCTGGACACCGGGCGGCGGGTGGGTTCCGCGGAGCTGCTGGCCCGGGTGCGCACCCAGTTGGCGGCCGAGCGCAACCTGCGCGAGCGGGGCAGGCGGATGTTCGCGCCGATCGCGACCGCGGTGCGTGCCGCCGTCGGGGAGGTGCGCACCGGCCGCATCTGGCGCACGGCGCGCGACCTCCAGGAGTTCGAGTCGCGCGGCACGCGCATGCCCGGTAACGCGCGGACCATCGCGTACCTCGAGGCGAAGTTGCGTGAGTACGGCTACGAGCCGGAGGTGCAGTGGTTCGAGGCGCGGGGCCTGCGAACGGCGAACGTCGTGGCCCGCCTGCGCGGCACGGTGTCCCCCGAGAAGGTGGTGGTTCTGAGCGCGCACTTCGACAGCGCCGACGAGGGGCCGGGGGCGGAGGACAACGGCTCCGGGACGACCGGCGTGCTGGAGGTGGCGCGCGTGCTGGCGGGCCGACCGCAGCCGGCGACCGTCCTCTTCGCGCTCGTGGGAGCCGAGGAGATCGGGATGTTCGGCAGCCGCGAGCTGGTGCGGCGGATGCAGGCCGAAAGCCTGCGGGTCGCGGCGGCGCTGAACAACGACACCCACGGCTGGAGCCACGACCACCGGCTCGATCTCATCGTGCGCTACTCGAACCCCGGGATCCGCGACGTCCAGCACGCGGCCGCGATCGGCTTCACCGACCTCATCACCTACGACGGCGTGCGCTTCCAGTCGAGCGACGGCGCGTCGTTCTGGCGCGGCTTCGGCGACGTCGTCGGCGGGCTCGGCTCGTATCCGGGGCTCGCGAGCCCGCACTACCACGAGCCGCACGACCTCCTGGAGACGATCAACCACCAGCTCGTCGCGGAGGCGGCGAAGGCGACCGTCGCCTCGGTGATGCTCCTCGCCGCGAGCCCGATGCCCCTCACCGGCCTGCGCGTCGAGCGCACGGAGGCCGCCGTCGTGGCGACCTGGGACGCCGCCCGCGAGCCGGACGCCAAGAGCTACCGCGTCGCCTTCGGCCCGCCGGAGCAGCCCGCGCGCCGCACCCTCCTGGTCCGCGCCCCGCGCGCGGTGCTCGCGGGCGCGCAGCCCGGCTGGCAGGTCGCCGTGCGGGCCGTGACGGCGAGGGGGCTGGAGGGGTGGGGTGCGGCGCAAGGCGTCGTGCCGTGAGAAGGCGGGCACGGAGCCACCGAGGCACAGCGGCGCAGGCGCACGGCGGCACGGACCTCGCATCCGGGTACTCCGCCACCGCCCTCGCCGCGCTAGCTTTCACGGTGCCCCCGTGCCTCTGTGCCTCCGTGCCCACTGAAGCGAGGTGACCTCCATGCGTCTCACGCTCGCATCGCTCGCCCTGGCCCTCGCGCCGCGCCTGCTCCAGGCGCAGCAGCTCCCCGCGTCCGATTCCACGGCGCTGGCGCGGCTCTACAGCTCGCCACGGCACGGCGAGT